>CALHBW010000081.1 GCA_937930625.1 uncultured Saprospiraceae bacterium
GTAGATGAAAAGGATGAAAATGCCATCAATGCCGCCATTCATCGCTTGTTGAATGATGCCCAACGCCGCGAGCAAGTCGTCAAAAATGCCCTCAAAACCGCCCGGATATTCGACCTGAATCGTGTAAGTCAGCAATTAAGAGCTAATATTAATTCAAAATAGAAATGCCATGAAATTTCCCTCTTATTATTCAAAAAAGACAAGCCAATTTTACGAACTTAAAAACGATATGCTTATAGCCGCAACCGATAAGATTCCGGTAAAAAACGGAATCCCCAGATTTGTGGGAAATGAAAATTATGCCTCTGCTTTTGGAGAACAGTGGAAGAAATATAGAACCATTCAATTAGATTCTCATATCGGTGAGCCTATTTCAAGGACAAGGATGGAAAGGTGCTTCGGCAATGAATTGTTCAGCCAATTGAAGGGGAGTACTGTTTTGGAAGCAGGGTGCGGTGCCGGAAGATTTACGGAAGTGCTGTTGGAAGAAGGTGCCTATGTCACCTCATTTGATTTGAGCGATGCCGTCGATGCTAATGTTTTGAACGCACCAATAGATGATACTCACCGGATTTTTCAGGGAGATATTACTGCGATTCCATTCAAAGAGCAGCAATACGATTTTGTGGTGTGTCTCGGAGTTATTCAGCATACGCCCAATCCTGAGAAAACAATTGAGCATCTTTTTCAACAGGTAAAACCTGGTGGTTCTTTGATTATTGACCATTACACTTATACACTATCGTATTATACAAAGACAACAGGTATATTAAGGTTCTTTATTAAAAGACTTTCGCCCGAAAAAGGTATGAAGGTCACAGAAAAAATCACCAATATATTTTTCCCATTGCATAAAGCTGTTAGAAAGGTATATCCTCTCCAAGCATTATTGAGCAGAATATCTCCTATACATGCTTATTTTTTCGCCCACCCCAACCTCAAGATTGAAGACCAGTATCAATTGTCTCTTTTAGATACCCATGATTCACTGACGGATTGGTACAAACACCACAGAACAAAAGGACAATTGAGTAAATTTTTAGAAAAAATAGGAGGTATTAATGTTTATGCTGCGAAGAGCCCACATGGTATTGATGCCAGATGTGACCGACCTAACAGGTAGATTATAGTTGTCGATTAAACAGGATTTAAGAAATGAATAAGAATCAAAAGAAAAAAAATCTCTTAATCATTATTCAGCATTTGTGTCGTGGAGGAGCTGAAAAATGTGCAGCAAATTTGTCAAATTTATTAAACAATGAATATAATATACATATTATAACTTTTTTTTCTGAAGAAATATACGAAACTTCTTACCCGTATAGCGGGAGTTTGCATTGTCTCAACCAACCTCCTGCGAAGTCACGTTTGCAGAAAGTTAAAAACTTGCTAAACCGTGTCCGATTTCTAAGAAAATTTAAAAAACAAAAAAAAATCGACATCTCGGTCAGTTATCTATTCAATTCTGATATCGTCAATGTATTGAGTAAGAGAAAAGAGAAAACCGTCATTGCTATCAGTACTTTTCTTTCTGCCAGCGATGTTTTGGTAGAAAGAAAAAAAACAATTAAGACTTTTTATGGAAGAGCAGACGCCCTTGTTGCACTCAATGAACGGGGGAGGCATGATGCAATCAGAAATTTTGGAATACCTGCTGCCAAAGTTCTGGTAATTCCTAACTTTTATGATACAAAAACCATACTCAACCAACGTAATGAAAAGGCATCCGAATGGGAAAATACAGAGGAATACACCAAATTTATTCAAGTAGGAAGATTGTATCATCCCAAAGGGCAGTGGTATTTATTTAGGATATTCAGACAAGTCGTGGAGCAAGTTCCTAATGCCAAATTGGTGCTTGCCGGAATTGGTGAGATGGAGGATTTTTTGATAGAATATGCAGATAAATTGGGTTTGCGTGTGCAAAACCTAATCAATAGTAAATCCAAACACCCGGATTTTGAAAATCATGATGTAATTTTACTGGGTTTTATCTCAAATCCATTTAAATATCTAAGAGTCTCCCATGCTTTTCTTTTCTCCAGTATATACGAAGGATTTCCCAATGCTTTAGCCGAGGCAATGATATGTGGAAGTACCATATTTAGCACCGATTGTACGACCGGTCCGAGAGAGCTTATAGCCCCTGATACAGCCATTAATGCTTCAATTGACCAATATCCTCTTCATACGCCCTATGGTGTTTTATTTCCGGCATTCGAACGTGAAATTATTGCTGCCGATGCACCAATATTAGACGCCGAAAAACTCTGGGTAGATTCAATTATACAATACACCAAACAACCCGAAGCATTTGAACAAATGGGTAAAAATGCCCAAAAACGCATGAAAGAATTTGACAAAGAGGAAGTCAAAAAGGCATGGATAAAATTACTTGAAAATGCTTGATATATTGTATCGTATCTTTGCAGCTCTCAGACCGGATGCTATCGCCCGTTTATTAAAAGGGAAGCGCAATGTTGCTGTATTGCTGTATCATGCTCCCGAACGTATAACGTTTGAGCAGCACTTGGCATATCTATCCAAGTATTATCACTTTATTGACCTGAAAACACTCGTCAGTGCCATTCAAAACCAAGATTGGCAGCACATCCCCAAAAATGCAATGGTTATTACCTTTGACGACGGACATCGCTCTAATTATGACTTGTTGGAAGCATTCAAGCAATATAAGTTACGCCCTACCATTTATTTGTGTACTGCCATCGTTGCCACTCAACGCAAATATTGGTGGACAGTTGTTTCGGGC
>CALHBW010000082.1 GCA_937930625.1 uncultured Saprospiraceae bacterium
TCCGAACCGGATGCGCGGATACTTTTGGATGATTTGAGTAGCAAATATTTATATAAAGATATTCTTGAATTTGAGAACCTGAAACGTCCCAATGTTATTTTTAAATTGCTACAATTATTAGCACTACAAATTGGTAGCGAAGTATCCTTGGATGAATTGGCAAGTACACTCCAAATTAATCGAAGAACGGTGGAACGATACATTGATTTACTGGAAAAATCTTTTGTAATTTTTAGACTATACCCTTTCAGTCGAAATTTGCGTAAAGAAATTCGCAAAAAATACAAAGTTTACTTCTATGATATTGGTATTAGAAACAGCATTGTACAGCAATATCAAGACGTAGAATCGAGAAATGACAAAGGCGGAGTATGGGAAAATTTCCTCATTTGCGAACGGCTCAAATACCTTCAACAATTACAAATCAATCCCAATTACTACTTTTGGCGAACGCATCAAGGGCAAGAAATTGATTATCTTGAAGAATACAACGGAAAACTCACAGGATATGAAATTAAATGGAAAATCAAACACAAAAAAGCACCAAAATCATTCACAGAAACTTATGACAATAGTACCGTTCAATTTTTAGACAAACAAAATTTTGAATCTTTTATTCTCTAAAAAAAATCACCAACTCCAAAACTCAAAAATCCTCTATTTTTTCATTTCCCGCATCAAGCCCTCCTGTACCACCGAAGCCACCAATTTACCCGACTGATTAAAAAGACTGCCGCGCGAAAATCCGCGTGAATTAGAAGCACTCGGACTGTCGATAGCGTATAGCAGCCATTCATCCATCCGAAAATCGCGGTGAAACCACATCGCATGGTCGAGGCTGGCAAAAGAAACGGCTTGCGTAAGGACTTTTTCGAGGTGTGGTCGGGCTGCTGTCGTCAACAAATTATAGTCGGAAGCATAGGCAAGCATTTGATGTTGCATCGGCAAATCAACTTCTGTTTTCTCCTTCGTTTTTATCCAAACGTGGCGATATGGCTCGGCGCGTTGCATCATTTCGAGGCTTTCTACGGGGCGAAATTCAATGGCATTCGGGTGCATGATAGTCAGGCGTTTGTAGAGTGCCGGAAGCGTATCTTTCAAGACCGCATATTGCTCAATATCAGGCAATAACACTTCGGGCGGCAATACATTCGGCATACTCACCTGATGATTGAAACCCGGCTGCTGCAACTGAAAAGAAGCCGACATATTAAATATTGCCCGTCCTTTTTGCCATGCCACCACGCGGCGCGTCGTGAAGCTGCCCCCGTCGCGTATCGTATCTACCTCGTACCTAATCGGTTCATCTATATCTCCACCAAGTATAAAATAGGCGTGCATCGAATGTGCAAATCTATCTTTCGGCACCGTCTGATATGCCGCATGTAGCGATTGCCCCAAGACCTGTCCGCCAAATACCCGTCCCCACGGCGTCTTATAATTTTCGCCTACATAGGTACACTCATCCACCCGATCTAGGGTCAATAATTTGATTAACTCTTCGACTGTTTTCATTGACTACTTTATTTTCTTCTTTTTTACGCGGACGCTTCGGTCCGCCATCTATTTGTCCTTTTTCCGAAAGCATAATCGCTACCGGGCGTGTCGCTTCAAATTGAGCAAAAATAATCACCATAATCACCGTAATCGGCACACTCAATATCATCCCTGTTATTCCCCACAAAACACCCCAAATTGATAAGGATAAAATTGCCACTAAAGGGCTGATATTCATCGAACTACCCATCAATCTCGGCTCCAATAAATTCCCCACCAATATCTGAATAACTCCTACGACTGCCAACACAATTATCGCTTTCTCGAAACCACCAAATTGAAGCAGACAAAACAAAGCCGGAAGCACAGTTGCCGCCAATGAACCTACCGTTGGTATAAAATTCAGCAGAAAAATCAAAAATGCCCAAAACGCGGGCGAATCTATCCCAATCGACAACAAAGCAATGTAACTCAAACTACCCGTCAGCAAACTCGTAAAGGTTTTCAATCCCAAATAACCGGTAACAGACTGTTCAATTTTTTCCATAATATCACCAAATTGAGCGTGTCTGCTTTTATCTTTGAAAAGAATATCCAATTTCGTTTTAAAATTACTTTCTTCCGACAAAATAAACAGGGCGTAAATGATAATCATAAACAAATTGCCCATGATACCCGATAGTGAATTGAGCAAGGGAGTCAGCACCGCCCCAATATTAAAATCCGCAGATTGTGCCTTTATCATTTCAATCAAATCAATATGCAATACCCGATTCAATTGATTGATAATCAAATCAATATTAGGTTGATACTTGGGATAAGACTGTGCAAGATTATTGATATTGCTCGCCAAAATATTCGCCGCGATATTGATGACCACTACAATGATAAAACCAGAAAGTATCGTTTTCACCCAAGACGGCACACGTTCCTTCACCCATTCAATCCTATCCAACAACATCTTCAATTTACGCATAATAAACCACAACAATATCGCCAATATAAACGGCACTAATAAGCTCTGACCATAAATCAGTGCAGCAATGATAGCTATCGCAATGATAAAAAATGAAGCGACATTGGTAATTTTCATAGTGTGTAAATTTAAATTCCCAATTCCAATTCCGATAGTTATACGGGATTAGAATTTGCATCAATATAGCGGTATTTACACAAAAAAAGGAATAGTCACAATAAGAAATAGATATACGTTTCTAATTTATCGACGGACTAATTCACGACATTTTAAATCATTAAAAATTCGACATTCATTAATTCAACACTACTTTCTTGTCTCAATCAAAAAAAGCACTAATTTTGCGGCGGCTAATAAGTTATTTTGAATTGAGTGATTGAATTTTTAATTCGCCTGAATTATTGCCAATCAAAAATCATTCAATCAAAAATCAAAAATTAAATTATGTCGTTAGAAAACATACGCAAAAAACTCGGTGCGAAAAGTGCCGATTACCTCCTCAATCATAAAAGTACAACTATTGACAAATCGCGTTTACATGTCCCCGGACCGGATTTTATAGACCGCGTATTTGTCCCTTCCAATCGAAATATTCAGACCCTTCGCAGCCTTCGTGCCTTGTAT
>CALHBW010000083.1 GCA_937930625.1 uncultured Saprospiraceae bacterium
GCACGATTGAATTGGCGGAAAGTTTCGGGCGTATCAAAACCTGCAAAACCACTGGAAAGGGAAAATTTGAACGTTGCATTACCGAGTTGTGCAGCAGCTTCGTCGAGTAGTGCAGAGATGCCCGCAAGCGCGTCATCATAAGAGACAAAATCACCAAGATTGTCGGCGTCTGCTACATCCAGACGGATGCCATTTTGATATTGTAAATTGAGTACAAGTAGCAACTCATGCGCCTGAATCGTTTTGGCAAAACCACCATAACCATTTACATCTGTATCCGTCAAACCGGGTGCAGCATTAGCAACCGCTTCGAGTAAGATATTACAGTTTTTAACGGTACGATACCTACCAAAATATGGACGTGTTCCATAAAAACCCGCATTATCAAGTTGTGAACCTTCTCTACCAAGCACCTCGCCTGTATAACGCGGGTCAGAACCGGTAAAGAACCAATAATCACGACCAATAATAGCCACAACATCGTAATAAAAACCTAAATCCTGTCCCATCAATGATTCGATGCCCGTAACTACGGTTTGCAATTCACTGGGAGAAGCATCCTGTAAGATGTCTTCAAGACTTGTTTCATTTGGGTTGGGTATATCGTTGATATTGCAGCTTGTCCAGCAGGTCATCCCGAAGACTGCAATGAGTATTAATATTTTATATTTCATTTTGTATTTTTTTCATTCCATTAAACAATAATTTCATATAAATCACATTTAACTGATTATTATAATTTTATAATGAAATTCAAAGAAAAAGCACGATGTATCTCCCCCTTTGGAGGGGGTTGGGGGGTGGAAAAATCTCAAATCCAACCTCGCTTCCAACGTCTATAATGTTTATCCCGAACCCGTCGAATCACCGATTCACGGAGACAGGGCTTTGATGGTCAATCCTGCGGAGTCGGTGGCTTCGCCATTCGGATGGCATGATAATGACGCTGTACCGGGACCCGAATTTACATTCACACAAGGCAATAATGTAAGAGCTACGGAAGATAGAAATGATAATGGCGGATTGGGTTATGTGCCGGAAGGAGGCGATAGCTTGGTTTTTGATTTTCCATTGGACTTTTCACTCAGTCCTATTGAAAATCAAGATGCTTCGATTACGAATTTGTTTTATTGGAATAATATCATGCACGATATATGGTATCAATATGGTTTTGATGAAGTGTCGGGCAATTTTCAGGATAATAATTATGAACGTGGTGGCATTGGCGGCGATTTTGTCATCGCGGAGGTACAAGATGGCAGTGGTACGAATAATGCGAATTTCAGTTCACCCGAAGATGGCTCCAACGGACGTATGCAGATGTACTTGTGGAGTCCAAGCGCCGGAGGAGAATTGACGGTAAATTCACCGATGAGTGTTGCCGGGAGTTATGGTTTTGCGGGAGCTAATTTTGGTCCTTCTTCTTATAATGTAACGGGGACGGTTGTAGAAGCTTTTGATGCTTCGGACAACCCAAATTGGGTATGCGAAGATGTGGTTAATATAGAGGAGGTCACGGGCAATATCGCTATGATAGAACGCCAAAGTTGTAATTTTACGCAGAAAGTATTGAACGCACAAGACGCAGGAGCTATCGCAGTGATTATGTGCAATCACGAGCCTGTGGGTGTAACCACTATGGGCGGTACAAATCCTTTCATCAATATTCCTTCGGCGATGTTGAGCAATGAGGATTGTGCGTCGATACGCGCGGTGCTGTCCGAAGGGGTAGAGGTGACGATGGTACGCGAAGGTACTGCTGATTTGGATTCAGGATTTGATAATGGTATTATAGTACATGAATACGGACATGGTGTTTCGATTCGCTTGACAGGCGGACCCGGTAATAGCGGATGCCTCGGCAATGACCAACAAATGGGCGAAGGTTGGAGCGATTGGCTGGCACTTGTGATGACACCTGTCTCGGATAGCGACGGCACGATTGCGCGCGGAATTGGTAATTATGCAAGTGGTGGTAATACGGAAGATATTGGGATTCGCACCTATCCTTACACGACAGATATGAACGTCAATCCGCATACCTACTCCGATATTCCGGGTGCAGCTATTCCGCATGGTGTAGGCTCGATTTGGTGTGCGATGATTTGGGATTTGTACTGGGCAATGGTAGAGACACATGGCTTTGACGATGACCTTTACAAGGGTACAGGCGGTAATAATATGGCAATGCAACTTGTGATGGACGGGATGAAAATGCAAGCCTGTAATCCAAGTTTTATAGATGGGCGAGATGCAATTTTGTTGGCAGATGAAGCACTTTATCAAGGCGCGAATCGCTGTTTGATTTGGGAAGTGTTTGCGCGACGTGGCTTGGGGTATAGTGCAGTAGAAACTAATACAGCTAATGCTTTTGATATTCATCCCTTTTGTATCGAGCCGGCACCACCGATTACAGAATTTTCATCAACCGAGCAAGAATCATGTACAGGTGAAATTCAATTCATGGATATGACGGAAAATTTCCCGACGACATGGAGTTGGGATTTTGGCGACGGTAATACTTCTACCGAACAAAATCCACTGCACCAATACGCACAAAACGGTACTTATACCGTTATGCTTGAAGCTACGAATGATTTGGGAACAGACACCGAAACAAAAATGTCTTTCATTACGGTTGATAAACTCGAAGCACCTCAAATTCAAGGCGTAACTTGTGATGATGGTATCGCAATGCTCTTAGGTACTACAAGCAATGGTACGATAGAATGGCTGGATAATGCCGGAAATATCATCGGTGAAGGTGAAATGTTCACGGCACCACCGCTCTTCGACCCGACAACATTACAAGCACGAAGTGTCACGAGGGAAACGAAACAAGTAGGACCAGAAGACAATAATTTTGGTACAGGCAACTATCATAATACAGGTTTTAGAGGACAGGTGCTTTTTGAAGCTGTAGAGGCTTTTGAATTGGTTTCAGTATTCATAGATGCAGGCTCGTCGGGTGCAAAACAGTTTGATTTAGAAACCATCAACGGAGAGGTGATTAACTCTGTGGTGGTCAATGTAACACAGCCCGGTCCGCAGCGTGTTGATATTGGTTGGGATGTTTTGCCCGGTCAATATGCTATGGCTGCCGAGTCGGTCAATTTGTATCGTAATAATTCTGGAGCAATATATCCATACGAACACCCATCCGGCACCGTTATCCTCATGGATAGTAATGCGGGTGAGCCGGGCTTCTATTACTACTTTTATGATTGGGAAGTAGAAACGAAATGTGTAAGTGAATCCGTTTCGGTTAACGTAGATTGTATAGCAGTAGGCATAGAGGAAAATCCTGCGGTAGAAGTGTTCAATGTTTTCCCAAATCCGAATGACGGTACATTTGGAATTGAATTGATGGGAGAGCCGGAAAAAAATCTGGAATTGAGCGTATTTGACGTACTCGGACAGACGATTTATGAAGAGAATTATAACTTCCTTTCCGGCGAATTAAATACACAAATTGACCTGCCAAATATAGTAGCAGGGACATATATTATAAAATTAGCTGTGCGTGACAGGGCAAATTATCAAAAAATAGTCGTATATTAGAGCCGTTATCAAACACACCATCTTTCAATATAAGTCTGCATATCATTTGATTTGCAGGCTTTTTTGGTTCTTTGACAATTTTTGCAAAACGTAATAGAACGCAGATTTGACGGATTATGCGGATGACACAGATTTTTTAGAATATTTTTAATTTAATTAAAATTTAATTTAAATTGACGTGATTAGTTGATTGGTTAATTAGTTGTTAGTCAACGTGTTATTGATGCTCAACCTTGCAAAAGGTGGCTTGTTTTGTGAGTAAAAATAAATACGTTTTTACATGAAATAATATTTTATCTCTTTTTAATTGTGA
>CALHBW010000084.1 GCA_937930625.1 uncultured Saprospiraceae bacterium
GCAATTCCAACTGACACAGAAGAAGCTCGCCGAGATGATTACCGAAATCACTAAGGCACAACTCCTCGCATGGCGACTCGGCACACTCGCCAATAAAGGCAAAGCCACCCCCGCCCAAATCTCTATGGCAAAACGCAACAATGTCCATATCGCATTGGAGATAGCACGCGAGGCAAGACAAATACACGGTGGCATGGGCATCACCAACGAGTACCCTTGTATGCGCCACATGATGAATCTTGAAACCGTCCTCACTTATGAAGGGACACACGATATTCACTTGCTCATTACGGGTATGGATGTGACGGGATTGAATGCTTTTAAATAGTTGATAGTTTTTAGTTCATAGTTTATACGTGAATTATCTCGCGTAAAAACTATGAACTATCAGCTAATTCATTACTTCCATTTCCAATTCAATTCTTCGTGAATGGGAATTTTCAAAGTGTCAAATTTTTCCTTGAGTTGTTCGCTGTTGATATTTTCTTTCGGAAAAATCAAGGTCATACCGGATGAGATTTGCACAAAAAAATACTTGGAAGTTTCATTGATTTGGTCAATGGCAGAAAGGTAAATCTTGCCTTCACCTGTGCGGTCTTTCGTAAAAATGTGGTCGGGATGTATTTCTATCCTTACCTTTTCGCCAAATCGGTTTTTGTGACTTTTCTTGACATAGTTTTCGTAATGTCTTTTGTAACGCCACATGAAATATTTCGGGTAAAATAGTAAAGTAATTACCGCGACTATCAAAAAATAAATTCCTAATCCTCCATGCTCCCAAAGTAGCAATGCCAAGATTAATGCACTTATTGTAAGTCCTATCCAACCGTTCCTTTTTTTACGTCGAATAGACTCCGATTTTGAAGCTGTGTAGAGTTGGAAGCCTACAAAGTCTTCTTCTTGTATTTGATATTCGTATGTCATAATACTATTTGACAACAACAATAATAGCAGATAAATTATTTCACGTAAAAACTATGAACTATGAACCCCGAACTATGAACTTTTCTCAAAAAACCATCTGATATTTAAGATTATACAGTCGCGGTGCACCGGGTTTCGCAGCACGGACGGTATATTCCCGATTAAAAACATTCATTGTAGAAAAGGTCAGCCGATGATTATTTTCAAAACTATATGCGAGGCGCAAATCAACGAGCAAATCGCCTTGCCCGTAACGTCCATCACGGAACTCACGCACTTGTAAAACTGCGGGTAGCACTGTACTCACCAATGCGCCGTATTCCCCTCCGGCGATTAATACATTATCAACATTATACACAAAGCTTTTGTAATTGGCGGCTGCACCAATGGTGAAATTTTGGATGTCCGTTTCTATATCAAGTCGCGCGGTGTGTAGGCTTCTGTATTTGAGAATACCATTGACATCAGCAGAATCTACGGAGATAAAATTACTGGCAGCGCGTGTCACGAAATTACCGAAATTGACAAGCGTAGTATCTGCACTGAGGTCGCCGGGAAAGCTATACGTTGCACCCGCCCATATACGAGTAGGAACGTTCCCAACCATTCCTTCACCAAACACTGTCAACTCCGTACCCGCAATACGCGCGCGACTGACATTAACTGCTTTAAAACCAAGATAGGTAAATAAATCATCGAAAGAAATCGGTTCACCTGCCAGAGAATCAGGGCGATGCAAATCAAAATAAAACTCCGTCATATCCTTATATTCCATCACAAAAGTCGCCACATCTATATAGCCGTTCCATTTGTCACCTCCCCTATCAATGACTTTTTTGTAACCAACCTCTGTACTCCAACCACTTTCGGGGCGCAATTCGGGATTTGGAAAAATGAAAACGTTATCCGTAAGTGTTTCGTCTATAAATCGCTCTCCGAGGCTTGGCACCCGATAGCCCTGCCCAAATGAAGCACGGAAAAAATCCGTTTTACTTGCCGGATAATTCAAGCCCAAACGAAAGACCGGTAGCGCAGCAATCGACTCACCTGCCACATTAAAAGTCTCCCAACGCATGCCGAATGTAGTATTTAGTTTGTTGAAAAATTTCTTATCTACCTGTCCGTACAAAGCAGAAGTATAACCGCCTTGTCCGGTTATCCCGCCTAGACTGTCAGGTGCAAACAGGACACTTTTGGCATAAAAATATTGTCCCATTGTGCCTGCTGTCACATTCAAATTGCCATCAAATTGCCGTTGATAGCGGTATTCTATACTAGCGATTTGTGCGGGCGTACTATTTGCGCCGCGTAATTTATTCACATTGAAATATCTCGCTTTGAAGACATGTTTGTTTTCATATCTGTCAAAATAATTTAACCAGGGGTCAAGCGAAGTCGTGTGATATTTATCACCACCAATCGGGTCATTGATGTGCGTATAATGTTCGTCGGGTTCATTTCCCCATAAAAAGAAATTGCCGACTTTGTGATACATCGTATTTCCCGAAATTCCATATGAAAGCCTGTCATTTTCAGGCGGATTATAGCGCAAATCAAAATTAAACCGCGCTCGTTCCTCGTCGGCATCTTTCAAATAACCTGTCAAAAAATGAATATTTCCACCCAAAACAAGCCCCAAATGCGGCGTCAATTTTTGTCGATGCGCCATATATACGCCTGTCTGATAAGGGCGTTCAAGCGGCGAATCCCACCAAATCTGAGCAGTATCGCGCATCCTGTGATAGACCCCCGAATACATCGACAAGGACGTAAATGGTGTTTCGGTAGCGCGTGCAAGGCGTACATTAATCACCCCGTTCAATGCCGCCGAACCATAGAGTACCGACGATGAACCTTTGATAATTTCTACTTGTGCAGCGTTCTCTATCGGAATAAAATTCCATTTAGCATCACTAAGGTCGGCAGAGAGCAAAGGTTGGTCATCTACAAGTATGGCTACACGACTGCCCGCGCCATATGCGTAGCCACTTCCGCTTCGTATATTAGCTTGACCATCAACAACTTCTACACCCGGAATACGTTGAACAGCATCCGCTAAAGAAACATTATTTCTACGTTGAATAAAATCCGAGGCAATCACATCTATTGACACCGTTTCCTCTGTCAACTTTCTTTCTACCTGACTTCCCGTAACCGTTACAATATCTAAAATCGACGTGCCTTCGCCCATTTTTACATCCAGTGTCAGGCGTTCTTCGCTGCTCACTGTGATAGCTTTGGGAACATCCTCGTATCCTATATAGCTGAAAATCAATTGGTGTGTACCATTGTCAAGGGTAATTTCATAATTTCCGTCGATATCAGTCGTGACGCCTTTACCGCTTTCTTTGGCTAAAACGGTTGCGCCAATCAGCGTTTCATTGGATTTGGCATCAGTAACAGTTCCTTTGATAATGGTTTGTGCATAATTATTTGAAAAGACACAAAATGCTAATAAGCAAGTAGTTACAAGTTTGGTTATTTTCTTCATGTGCTTTAGTTTACTGGACTTTGGACATTAGGCAACTAGGAAATTAGGCTAATGAAGGCATAATTTGTTATTTATCAGGAAAATAAGTATTGTAATAAAATTTATTTAAAATAAAATATGAATTACTGCAAGTTATTGATAATGAGTATTTTACCTAATTTTCCAGCTTCCTAATTCCCCAATGTCCAAAGTCCAGTTAGTTTAGGGAGGTAACAGGCGAATGATATTTTATATTTGCGCTTTTTGCCTACAAAGGTAATCAAAAAGTCTCGGTTCAGATTAGTTCAGAATTAAGGTATAATTATAACACCCGGCACAAGATTATTTATTCGTTACTTATTTTGAAATTATTGTTACATAGCTTCACTATTAGGGAACAATAGAATAATGACTTCTTGATTTGCACTAATTTCTTTACACTTAATTTCCTTCGGAAAAATATTTATCTTATCTATCAGCCTCTGTTTTGATTATAATTTAGACGTAAAATGAATGGGTTACAATCGCGAAGTTATTATTTTTGCATCTAATGTATGCTTTTCGAGATATGAAAAACATCAATACAATGAAGTCTAACAAGCCATGAAACTATAGAACAATAGTAGATGTCATCGATTTTATACATTCATTTTAAAACACTGTTCAAAATTATTTACCTGAACTGTGTTAAGCATTTCGGGTGGCGACAGTTGTTGGCTACACTGGTTTTTTTGATTGTTGCGATAGCGGTTTGTATCCTGCTTTTTGTATTTCGATTGATGGATGAAGTGTTGTTTTTTCGCTATCGCAAAACGAAGATTGAACGTCCTGTTTTCATCGTCAGTAATCCGCGTAGTGGCACAACTTTTACACATCGAATCTTGTGCATGGACGAGGAACGGTATGTATATATGTTGATGTATCATACGATAATTCCCTCGGTAACGTTCTATAAAATTGTACAGGCAATTACTGTATTGGACAAGCGAATCGGGCGCCCGTTTCGTCGCTTTTTTGATTGGGTAGATAGTTGGTTTTTTAAAGGTTGGGAAGGCATACACCCAACAGGATTTAACCAAAGCGAGGAAGATGAAGGTTTATATATTTTTAGTTTTTTATCGGTGGCGATATGTCTGGTTTGTCCTTATATGCAGGAGTTCGGCTACTTGACTATCATCGACGAAATGCCGGAGCGCACCCGCCGAAATCTCCGAAAATACTACCGCAGTTCGATACAGAGATTTATGTATGCCGAAGGGCGTGGCAAGACGCTTTTGAATAAAAATGTCATTGCGACAGGACGCCTACATACCATTCTTGATGTCTTTCCTGATGCGCGTATTGTCTATCTCATCCGCGACCCTGAATCGGCGGTTCCATCGTTTATTAGCATGTTTAGTGCGCCGTGGAAATGGATTGCCCCTCAGTTGGCAGAGAATAGTGTCGAGTATCGAGCATTAGGACAAATTGCGATTGATTTGTATAATTATTTTCACAAAAATAAAAATAAATTCAATCCGGAAAATTTTTATGTTATTCCATATAAAAACTTAACTGCCAACCCAATACAGGTGATAGAAGAAGTGTATGCTCACTTTGAAATGGACATATCCGAAGTATTTAGAGGTCGTTTGGAAAGTCATTTAAATGCGCCTAAGAAATATAAAAGTCAACACAGCTATTCACTCGAAAAGTATGGTTTTACGAAAGAGGAAATTGAAGAAAAGTTGGGTGAGGTAATGGTAGAATATGGCTTCATGACAGTGGATGGCGGACGACGGACAGTGGACAGTTCTCTACATATTTAGGTAGAATGCTTTTGTGAGGTTGGTATAATCTTTAGTGTAAATGCGCTTTGTTTCTTCCTCTTCTATAATCAATTCATCGTAACACAGACATTCCTGTCTGTCTTGAGATGTACAGACAGGAATGTCTGTGTTACGAGAAAATCGCAAAAGTAGTCGTTCAATGGGTTTGGAAGGTTTGGATTTGACCTTGATTCTTTCGGCTAAATATAAATCGTGTTTACCCGCCAATTTAATGAAATCCTCCCCTTCTTTCTTCGGTAGAATGAGGCAAAATTGTCCTTTTTCATTCAGCAATTTTTTTACCCCAAAAATCAAATCCTCATGCGGAAGTGCATGCGTGTGTCGCGCTGTATTTCGCGCTAATCCTGCATTGAAAAATGGCGGATTGCTTATTATTAAATCATAACTATTCGTTGTATGTCGGGCAAATGTTTGGAGAGATGTATGTGTCACATGAACACGATTCGTGAAAGGTGAATTTCGGATATTATCGGCTGCTTCGATAGCAGAGGTTTCGTCTATTTCGAGCGCATCTACACGCGCTTGTGGATAGCGTTGTGCCATCATCAAAGCCAATAAACCTGTGCCTGTACCAATATCGAGAATAGTTTGCGGTTCATTGGCGGTTGCCCATGCACCAAGTAATATCCCATCAGTACCGACTTTCATCAAGCTATTTTCTTGCTTGATAGTGAATTGCTTGAATTTAAATGGTTTTGACATTATTAAGTTCAAGTTCAAGTATCAAGCGCAAGTTCAATTTTAAATATTAAATTGTAACGATTTGGCTACGCCAAATCCCGTAACTTGGACTTGATGCTTGAACTTGCGCTTGAACTTTATTCGGAAACTTTCAGAACCAATTTCCCCATTTTATCACCATTAAACAGGCGCAAAAATGTATCATGGAAATTTTCGATACCTTCAAAAACGGCTTCTTTCGATTTCAATTTGCCTTCCATCATCCACATACCCATTTGCATGGCTGCTTCGCTATATTGTTTGGCATAATCCATGACGACAAAGCCCTGCATCGTACCACGATTGACGAGCAACGACAGGTAATTACTTGGTCCTTTGATACTTGTGTTGTTGTATTGCGAAATTGCGCCGCAGATGGCTATGCGCCCGTGCATACGTAATTTCGCGAGTGCGTGGTCGAGAATTTCACCACCTACATTATCAAAATATACGTCGATACCCTTCGGACATTCGCGTTTGAGTCCTTCACGTACATTTTCATTTTTATAATCAATCGCACCGTCGAAGCCGATTTCTTTCAGATAAGCACATTTATCCGGTCCGCCTGCAATACCTACGACATGGCAGCCTTTTATCTTCGCAATCTGCCCGACCACAGACCCCACAGCACCCGCCGCGCCGGAGACCAAGACGACATCTCCTTCCTTAATTTTTGCGACCTCAAGGATGCCGAAATATGCCGTCATACCGGGCATCCCAAGCGTACCAATGTAGGTCGGTAGCGGTGCGAGTGTGGGTTCTACTTTGTACCAGCCCTTAGCATTAGTAGCTACGTATTGCTGCACACCTCCCCAACCCGAAAGGAAGTCACCTGCCACATAATCAGGATGTTTCGACTCAATCACTTCACCTACCGAGCCGGCACGCATCACCTCACCAATACCCACAGGCGGTATATACGATTTGGTGTCATTCATCCAACCACGCATAGCGGGATCCAGCGAAATATAGTCTTGACGAACGAGGACTTCGCCTTCTTTTATCGTTGGCATTTCGCTTTCTTGTAGCGTCCATGTATCTTTTTCGGGTAGCCCAACGGGGCGTTTTGAGAGTGTCAGTTGCTTATTCATTGTGTGATTTTTGATTCAGTGATTTTCGATTTTTGATTGTGGGGCGGCTAAGATAGTTATTTGTATGTATTAATGTTTTTTTTCGATAAAAGTTTTTTTTAATCTGAACTTCAACGTTATCGGTCAATACATTTTACCAATGTATCTTTTTAAGGCATTTACGTTATTAAAATATAGATTCAAAAAAAGATGGTTCTTCTCGGATTTTTACGGAAAAAACTCAATCAAAGTATTTCAAAAAAGCAACCGTCATTCTGAATTTATTTCAGAATCCCCCGAACGATAAAGAACCCATGTTGTGCAAGACGTATAACTTGTTGTTTTTGAATGAAATGTAATTTTTTAGCTCACATTCAACATCGTGCTTGTAGCTTAGGAGATTCTGAAATAAATTCAGAATGACGTTTTGGTTTGGAGTTGTTTATTGAAGTTCTGCCAAAATCCGAGAAGAACCAAAAAGATTTGCCGAAGGCAAATCAAAAATTGAGGTTGAATTTGAGGTTGAAGTTGAAAATACGTTACAAAAAGGTTAAACTCCAAATCCAATGTAATCATCATATGTAAAAGGCGTTTATAGGTGTGTAACATGCTTATAGCTTCTAGTTAGAGTTTCAGGATATGGCGCGGTAGTCGCGCTGTATCCTTATTAAGTTTAAGTTTAAGACGAAGTTTAAGTTTAAAAATTATTTTTTTTCAAAAAATAATAATTTATAAAAATACAAATTTAATTGAAAATTAAATTTTTAGGCTCATGTAGGAAATCAGGTGGAATGTAGTGTAAATGTGTCTTTAAATTTAAGGTAAAGTCTTGGTAGTCAATCCTATAAGGTTTTCGAAAACCTTATAGGATTCGGGCTTGCTTCACATCCCA
>CALHBW010000085.1 GCA_937930625.1 uncultured Saprospiraceae bacterium
TAGCGTCGGCACCATCGCGTAAGAGTGCCGACGCTACGCGCCTTTGGAAAGCGGGGAATTTCATTTTTACAAATGGGGCTGACGCTACGCGCCTGTCAAAATTTTTCACCACCGATTTGTGACACACTCAAATAAATTCAGAATGACCTTTTGGTTTGGAGCTGTTTATTGAAGTTCCGCCAAAATCCCGAGAAGAACCAAAAAAATTAGAGGGTAAATTTTTTCGTTCCCAATTCACGATGAAATTATCAACCAACTTTACATGATGTCGTCATTCGTCCTCACAGGCGCATTGTGCTACGGAACGCAAGCCGGAGGCATTACGCTACGGTTGCACATTGTAACGATAATTCGTATTTTTGCGTTTTGATTAGAAATTAGACAAGAAAGGTGAAACGAAAGAGGTGAGCAATCAAACGCTAAGATTATTTTTAGTTTTATTTCGTCGTTACTTAATTAAAAATTAGTAATTTAAATAAAATAAAATTTCAAATAAATCATTAAATTATTTTCATAAAAAAAGAAAAAAACCGCGTCTCACATCTCTTATCCCTTGTCTCTCGTCTCACATCTTATATTTTTACTTGAAATTGTATAATATTTGTCCTAAATTTCTGTTAAAATAGAATGGAAAATCTCCCCAAGTTTCGCGTAATCCATATTCGTTCATAAACTACGGACTATCGACTATGGACTATCGACTAATAACTAAGCAGACATGTCAAATAGAATTAACATACTTTTCGCATTGATTTTTAGCCTTTTATTTATTGGCTGTGCGACTCAGAAGGATGCCGAAGCTGAACTCAAAGGCTTTAAGAAAGCGGTGAAAAACCTCAATGCCCGCTTCAATGGTTTGCACAATTCGCGCGAATTGCTCAAAGAAAATCAGTTGGCGACCCAAGCCTCACGCCGCGACAATTACAACCAAGTACTTGCGCTATACGATGAGGAAGCTGCCGACGGCGCAGGCGGAGGCGCGCAACTTGACCCGGTAATTGAGAAGGCATCTGTCGTGGTTTCGCTGTATCGTCAGAGTAAGTGGACGGATGATGCGTATTTGCAGATTGGCATGGGCGAATACTATAAAGGTAATCTTGAAGAAGCCGCGCAAACGTTCAATTATATTATCAATAATTTTGACCCGAAACTCTTGGTTCGCAGCCGCGCCGAAGCCCTCAAACGCAGTAAAGATAAAAAAGACCGCAAGAAAGGGCGCGATATGCTCAATGACCTCAAACCGGAAAGAAAAGATTACAAAACCCGCCAACGCGATGCGATGGTGTGGTTGGCGCGTACCTTAGTCAGTCAGGAAAAATTTGGTGAAGCCGACCTTTTGATTGAGCAAATCGAAAGCATTGATGACCTTTCCAAACGACTCACACGCGACCTCACGATAGTAAAGTCTTATTATCAATTGCGTCAGAAAGATTATGCTGCCGCGATACCTGCCTTGCAGAATGGTTTGAAATTGACCAATAACAGAAAAAGAAAAACACGTCTCACTTACATTCTCGCACAACTCCATGAATTAGAAGGAAATAACGGTGAAGCACTCGCAAATTATAAGCGCGTCACGCGTCTGCGCCCCAATTATGATATGGAATTTCGCAGCCGCCTCAATATCGCTACCAATGGTATGAAAAGCGGTTCGGCAAGCGGTCAACAGACACTCACTGCACTCAAACGCATGTCAAAAGATGCCAAAAATACCGAGTTCCGCGACCAGATTTTTTATGTAATGGCGGACATTCATTTGCAGGACAATAATCAACCCGAAGCCATTGATTTTCTCAAACAATCGCTTCGCGCCAACCGTAGCAACCAACCACAGAAAGCAGACAGTTATCTTCGCCTGGCAGAAATTTATTTTAATAGTGAGGATTATATTCAGTCGAAAAATTATTACGACAGCACCAAAACGACAATGGCAAATACTGATGAACGCTACGAAAAAGTAGTCGATTATAGCGAAGCACTCACAGATATTGCTGCTAATTTGGAAATTATTTCTCTACAAGACAGCCTTTTACGCATCAAAGACATGAGCGAAGCAGAGCGTGAAGAGTTGGCAAAAAGACTCAAAAAAGAACGTCTTGATGCACAAAAAGAAGAAGTTGCCAATGCTTTTGCCAATAGAGAGGCGATGATGTCCGGTGGTGCAGCACGAAATCCGAGCAGCAAAATTGGTCGTGGGGCTACTTCCGATTCAGGACTCCAACCGGGCGGTATTTCGGGACCGAGTGTCGGTGAGCGTAGCGATTACTGGGCATATAATGATAATGAAGTTCGCAGAGGAAAACGCGATTTTGAACGTACATGGGGCAACCGTCCATTGGAAGATAATTGGCGTCGTTCACAGCAGTCACAAGGCACAGATGTTGTTGAGGATGATGGTGTTATAGCAGGGTTTGGTAGAGTAAAAGTAACGGATCAGGAAATGAAAGCCATCTTTGCCGATGTACCACAGACACGTAAGGAAGTGGAAGTGGTCAATGGAAAAATCATCGAAGCACTATACGCACTTGGCGGTCTATACGATGATAAACTCGATAAACCTGAGAAATCCATTGAAGCCTACGAAGAGTTATTGAGTCGTTTTCCGGGCAATAAGTATGAAGCAGAGGCACTGTACGCGCTCTATACGATTGCTTTAGATAATTTCCCAAGCAAAGCAAATGGTTATAAACAACAATTGCTCAAGAAACATCCTGAAAGTAAGTTTGCCATTTTCCTCACCAATCCCGAAGTACTTGCCGAAGCACAACGCGGAGAGGATGACCTCGAAATTTATTATGGTGAGACCTATATAATGTATGAAAACGGCAGTTATAGCAAAGCCAAATCGCGTATCAATATGGCAGATTCACTCTTTGAAGCCAATACGCTACGTGCCAAATTTGACTTGCTCAATGCCCTCTGTGTAGGACATACCGACGGCGAAGATGCCTATAAAACCTCTCTAAATGAGGTCATTACAAAGCATAAAGCCACTGAAGAAGGCAAAAAAGCCGAAGAGATACTCGCTTTCTTAGAAGGAAAAACACCGCCAAAAAAAGGCAAAGGCAACAATCCGGATGAAAGCGAAAAAACAAAGAAGGAAAAAGAAGCAAAAGAACTCTACACGATGGATGAAAAAATGCAACACTATGTATTGGTCATCCTAAGTACGGCACAAGTAAAATCTTCGGAAGTGAAAGGCGCGGTATCGAATTATCACAAAGAAAATCACAAATTGGATAAGCTCTTTACCGCCAGTTTATTGCTGAATAAAAATACGCAGATGTTGGTCATCCGCCGCTTCAAAAATGCGGAGATTGCCCAGCGTTATGCCAAATCTGTCCGCAACAAACCAGTCGAATACCTTAATAATCTTGATGAAGGGTATCGCGTATTTCCTATTTCACAAAATAACTATAAATCACTTCTACGCTCTAAGAAGTTGGAAGAGTACGCTGCTTTTTATGCGGAGAATTATGAATAAAAACTCAAAATGGAAGACCGCATCTCCGCGACCAGAAAAATGATTATCGTGAGATAAAAAGTATCTTGTTTTTGAGTGATTTCACAAGAGCATATTTGGGACTTTGCAACGAGTTCCGAATATGCTCTATCTTTTTTTTGTACCTATACAAATACTCCTTTGGATTGCAGAACAAATTAGTTAACATCAGCTAAATACTCATAGAAAAAATTTAATTCATATAATCGTTACCTATTCATATTTTCCCGTCAGAAGGATGATTTTGTTTAACTAACCATATTTTTATATTATTATGAATTTATTAGGACTTGTAAAAGACCAACTTTCAAGTGCAGTTATCGGCAATGCAGCCAAAATGATTGGCGGTAGCAATGCAGCGACTTCAAAAGCACTTGACGGCATTATGCCTACACTACTCGGAGGAATGATGAAAAAATCCTCCACACAGAGCGGCGCAAGCGAGCTCTTCAATATGATTAAAGATGGCGGTCACGACGGTGGCATTATGGACAATATGAACGACCTCTTTAGCGGCGGCGAGGCTACTCGCAAAGCCACTACAGCAGGTGATGGTATTTTGAGTGGACTTTTCGGTAACGGATTGGGTTCTGTTGTTGGAAAAATTGCTTCTTTCGCAGGCTTACAGCGTAGCGGTGCTTCTTCACTATTGAGCATGGCTGCACCTATCTTGATGGGTATCGTTGGTAAGCAAGTACGCTCACAAGGTTTGAATGCTTCTGGTCTTGCCAGCTTACTCGGTGGTCAAAAAGACTATCTAAAAGCTGCTCTTCCTTCTGGTATGGGCGATGAGCTTGGTCTTGG
>CALHBW010000086.1 GCA_937930625.1 uncultured Saprospiraceae bacterium
ATTTTCCCCGAAAGCAAAAAAAATATTACAAAAATACGGTTACGAAACACCTTAATAAGTACAAGCACAAGTGTCAAGTGCAAGTTCAAATTAATTTGCTGAAAGCAAATTGTTTATTTAAACTTATTCTTAAACTTTTGCTTGTACTTGAACTTGATACTTGAACTTGCTCTTATTTCAGTGGTCTCCGATTATACTCACCTTCAAATTGGCGTTGATTACAACGCTGATTCTGTTCATCATTTCGATTCCTTTGGCGAATTGGTTGGCATTTACCAAGTCGCGGATAAAGCCTGTTATTGAAACATTGGTGAGTATGCCTTTGGTCTTGCCGCCTACGGTTTTGGGCTTTTATTTGTTGATAGCTTTTAGTCCGTCGAATGGCTTGGGACGTTGGTTGGATGAAGTGTTTGGATTGCGTTTGGTGTTTTCGTTTGGGGGCTTGGTTTTTGCATCGGTGATTTATAGTTTGCCCTTTATGGTGCAGCCGATACAGGCGGGTTTGAGCAATTTGCCGACTTCATTTCGGGAGGCAGCTTATACACTCGGCAAGTCGCATCGCACGACTTTGATGCGTGTTTTGTTGCCCAATATCAAACCCGCTTTACTGACGGGCATTGTGCTTTCCTTCGCGCATACGATAGGCGAATTTGGTGTGGTGCTGATGATTGGCGGCAATATTCCCGATAAAACCCGCGTAGCTTCCATAGCTATTTACGATGAAGTGGAGGCGATGAATTACGGTCTGGCAAATGCTTATTCGTTGTTTCTTTTTGTGGTGACTTTTGTAATTTTATTGGTTGTTTATTCTTTGAATAAAAAGTAGCACAGGCTTCCAGCCTGCACTGTCGGATAATCTTTTTTTGAAAAATATAATAAATCTAACGCGAGACAGGCTGGAAGCCTGTGCTACTTTTAACCTACAAAAAAAACTGCATGGCGCGGGTGGCGAAATGTTGTTGGATATTCGTGCAGAAATTGAATTAGGTGAAATCGTAGCCTTATACGGCACATCCGGTGCGGGTAAGACTTCTACGCTACGCATGTTGGCAGGTTTGATGCAGCCGGATAGCGGTCATATTCAAATTGGTAGTGAAACGTGGTTTGATTCGGATAAAAAAATTAATTTTGCGCCACAACAACGCGATGTGGGGCTGATGTTTCAGGACTATGCACTTTTTCCGAATATGACGGTGCGCGCTAATTTGGAATTTGCCCAAGAAAAAAATACAGATAATAAACGGATTGATGAGTTGATTGAGGCGATGCAGTTGGGTGATTTGCAGCATCAGTTTCCGACCCGACTTTCGGGTGGACAGCAACAACGTGTGGCATTGGCGCGAACATTGGCGCAAGGAGCGAAGGTATTGCTTTTGGATGAACCGCTTTCGGCACTTGACACAGAAATGCGCCGCGATTTGCAAGATTTTTTATTGGCATTTCATAAAAAATATCAACCGACAATTATATTAGTCAGTCACGATATTGGGGAGATTTTTCGATTGGCAGATAGAGTATTTGTGCTGGAAAATGAGGAAATTACACAAACGGGTACGCCGCTTGAAGTATTTGCCGAAGGTAATGAAAAACTAATTGGTCGTGTGATTGAAGTGGATGAGAAACAGGGCTTGGTGGCGATTTTAATTGGAGATAAGGTAATTCGGAAGTCATTGAACGGAACACTTGTAGTGGGTGATGAGATTCAGATAAATACTGATACATGATTAGGGAACACGAAACTATGATAAGACATAAAAAAGCAGCCCCATTTGTTGTTTTTGGTCCTTCTAAGTCGGGGACAACTTGGTTGCAAAAATTACTGAATAGCCACCCGGATATTCGTTGTCATTTTCAGTTATCCTTACTGCCTATTACGATAAAACACGGTTTGTATGCCGAGGCAAAAGGTGTTTTTAACCAAAATAAAAGTCCGTTCAAAGGCGTATTTGAAAATGACGAGGCAGAAAAAAAATACTTTAACCGACAGAAATACCTCTTACAATTGCAAGAAGAAATTGAACAAACCACAAATCAATTGAAAGTCGGTAAATCTGATGCCGAACAGGCGCATATCGACGAATTCAGATATAAGACTTTAAGAGGCATTTTTGAAGCTTTTTTGTACGACAATACAGACAAAAAAATCTATGGAAACAAGGCATACACCGATCTGGATTTGTTATTCAAAATTTACCCTGATGCCAAAGTAGTCAATATTATCCGCGATGGACGCGACGTGTGTGTATCCAAACGCTTTCACACCTTACGTATGGGAGCCTATTATCACGGAGACGAAAAAAATAAATTGCTGTTCCAATTGAACAACAGTGAATTAGGCAGAAAAGTCAGTCGTAAACTACATCATAAATTAGGATGGTTTGGTGAGACAAATTTCAAAAAAGCGGAAGACGACGGACCACTTTTCTCCAAAGCAGCACTCGAAAAAATAGCAACGGACTGGGCTTTGGTTGTACAATACATCCTTGATTGGCAAGCCCGAAAGCCCGAACAAATGCTGCTCATACATTACGAAAAACTACGGGCACAATCACAAGTAGAAGTAGCGCGTATTTTAGACTTTCTTGGTGCAGACAATTCAGACGAAACGGTACAGGCAGTAGTAGATAAAAATTCGTTTTCAAAACTAAAATCCGGTAGCAGCAACAGCTTTTTCAGGAAAGGCACAAGCGGCGACTGGAAAAATCATTTTACAGAACAAGACCTCCAATTATTCGAGCGCATCACAGGTGATTTGATGGAACGTTGCGGGTACGAAGCGTAAAAATAATGGCAAAAAAAGATTCATCCACAAAATTTGCGGCACAAAACCTAGCAACTAAGTTAGTACTTTTTCCCCTGGGAATCATCTCCTCGGTACTAATTGCCCGGATGCTGGGGGTAGAAGGAAAAGGCATATATTCTTTTGTCGTCTTACTCTCCTCTATTTTTATTCCAATTCTGACTTTTGGTTATGGTGCGGGTGTTATCTATCAAATCGGTACAAAGACATTCAATGTAAAAAACGTAACACTCACCAATATCACAATAAGCCTCCTGCAAGCAGCTTTTATTGCCACCATCATAACGAGTGCATGGTATTTCGGTTTTCTCGGAAAAATAGGCGAACAACTTGGATATTTGGAAATTCTCATTATTGTATGCCTCATTTTTCTCAATACCGTATTTCAGTTTTCCAGTAAATCCATCCTTGCCGATTCTTGGTTCAAACTGGATAATTTGCTCCAAATTCTTCGCAAAATTATTGTTCCCTCTTCTGTTGTATTGCTCATATGGTTTTCGGCAAATAATATACGCGGTGGCTTGATTGGTCTTCTGTCAGGCGTCTCACTATTACTCCTTGTTCAACAATACAACATCTGGAAAAAATACCGCCCTACATTCAGATTCGATACTAATTTTGTAAAAAAAAGCTACGCTTACGGTTTCAAAGGTTGGCTCGGCAACATCGCCATCAGTGCCAATACACGCATCGACCAACTCATACTCGGTGGCGTAGCCAGTGCAGAGGCTTTGGGCAATTACAGTATCGCCGTCATGCTATCCGAATTAATCTGGATACTTCCAATGGCACTTGGTCAAGTCATTTATAATCGTGTAGCAGGCGACAACGACGAGGCAGCCAGCCTTGAATTAGTTAAAAAAATACACCGTATTCTGATGAGTTTTTTGTTGCTTTGCACTTTTATGGCAGCACTCGTCGGACCACACATCATTCCCTTTGTATATGGTAATGAATTTAGCGGTGCGATTTTGCCTTTTGTAGTACTGTTGCCCGGTACACTAATTATGGTCAGTACCAAGCTGCTATCCAAATTATTTACAGCTTCGGGGCATATTTTAATTACAACCAAAGTACAAATTATCAGCTCAATAGTCAGTATCATTTTGTACATCACACTCATTCCTCGCATGGGCATACTCGGTGCAGCCGCTGCTGCCACGATTGGTTATGCGATAGGAGCCCTTGTATTTTGGTATTTTTATAAAAAAACATTCGCAGAGAGACTTATTGAGCTTTTTTGGGTCAAAAGAAGCGATATTCAATGGGCATCTGAAAGATGCTTATTTTTATGGAATAATCTGAAATAAGTTTAAGCTCAAGTTTAAGTTTAAGTTTAAATAAAAGTTTTGGCGAAGCCAAAACACAGTTTTTAAACTTAAACTTATTCTTAAACTTAAACTTCAATAAACTTAGAGATGAATATAGCAATCGTAACCGGTTCAGCCGGGCTAATAGGTAGCCAGTCCGTGCGTTTTTTGGCAGACAAATTCGACCAAGTAGTTGGTATCGACAATAATATGCGGGCGTATTTTTTCGGAGATAATGCTTCAGTAGATTGGAACAGACGCCGCCTCGAAGATGAAGTCCCCAATTACCGTCACCTCGAAGCAGATATTCGGGATTTCAGTGTCATGGAAAAAATCTTCCGTGATTATGGTACAGACATCAAACTCATCGTCCACACCGCCGCCCAACCCAGCCACGATTGGGCTGCCAATGAGCCGATTACTGATTTTACGGTCAATGCGAATGGTACGATAAACCTACTCGAAGCCACACGCCTTGTCTGCCCCGAAGCAGTATTTATCTTCACTTCGACCAATAAAGTTTATGGCGATACACCAAATAGATTGCCTTTGGTAGAGTTGGATACTCGCTGGGAAATTTCGGAAGACCATAAATACTACAAGCATGGTATCGACGAAGAAATGAGCATAGACCACTGCAAACACTCGCTCTTTGGTGCATCCAAAGTCGCAGCAGATGTCATGGCACAAGAATACGGACGTTATTTCGGTATGAATGTCGGCGTATTTCGTGGCGGTTGCCTCACAGGTCCAAATCACTCCGGTACACAATTGCATGGTTTCCTTTCTTACCTGATGAAATGTGCGATTACGGGCGACCATTACACTATTTTTGGTTATAAAGGCAAACAGGTACGCGACAATATTCACAGTTACGATTTGGTGAATATGTTTTGGCATTTTTACCAAAACCCGCGACAAGGCGAAGCCTATAATGCAGGTGGCGGACGCCATTCCAATTGCTCCATGCAAGAGGCAATTAATCTGTGTGAAATGATTAGCGGAAATAAAATGAATTACAGCTATTCGGAAGATAACCGTATCGGCGACCATATCTGGTGGATTAGTGATGTCTCCAAATTCAAAAATCACTATCCCGAATGGACTTGGAAATATGATTTGAAAGACATCTTGGAACAAATTCACGCAGAAATGTCAAAACGAGCAGTCAGTGTGTAATGAATGAATTTTGAATGAGCGAATGAGTGAATCATTTTTGATTTAGTGATTTTAGATTTTAGATTAGTGAAACATATAAGAAAAAGAACAATTCAGACGGGTAGATTATTTTTTTCGTGTTCTCTTAATTCCCATGCAAGTTAGTTGATGCTATCCAATCTAAAATCACACAATCAAAAATCAAAAATTACTTGTTGATTCATTCATTCAAAATTCATTCACTCATTCATTGCCATTTTAGCATTTCATCATTTAAGCATTTAAGCATTGAGAAACGAGAAAATATTAGTCGTTAGTTGGGCGATATATCCTTCGCCTACAGGGTCTTCGGTAATTATCGACAACATAGCAAGTGCTTTTTCCGACGCTGAAATGGTCGTTATAGGTGAAGGCAAAGAGAATCAGACACAGCCGGATAGAGCAGCGAATTATCCGAAGATTCATTACATTGACCCAAATATCCGTCTATTTGGGCGTGGGCAAACATACTTTCGATGGCTCAATTTCGGCAGATTAGTCAAGCGAATAGAGGATTTGGCAAAAGCTGAAAAATGTACATCTATTCTTGTGGTTTTCCCCGATGAATTTTACATGAATGCCGCGTATAAAGTCAGCAAAAAACTCAATTTGCCCTTTTACACATGGTTTCACAATACCTATTTGGACAATCGGGAAGGGCTGCTAAAGACCGTCGCAAAACGCCTCCAACCGCGCTTTTTTGACCATGCCCGCACCAATTTTGTGATGAGTGATGGGATGAATAATTATTACAAAAAAGCCTATCCCAACTTGTCTTTTACGACCCTCACACATGGTTTT
>CALHBW010000087.1 GCA_937930625.1 uncultured Saprospiraceae bacterium
AATTTGTTTGTAAAATAATTTAAATTCAAACGTAAATCTATCTCGTCTGACATTTTGAAAATGTCCGACGAGTGGGCTTTCCACCAAATTCCTAGATGAGCCCAAAAAATTAACCCCTATTCAATAAAGAAAAAGTACAAAAATCACGTACTTTGCCCCCGTTTTAAATTTAATAATGCCTGGTAGTAATATTAAATGTTGAATGTCGAATTTTGGGTAAAAAATAGTAAGTTCTAAATCATTCAAATTCATTCATTCAAAGTTCATAATTCAAAATTAATTATAAATAAATGGCAAAAATTCTCATCAACGACGGCATACATCCCGACGGACAAAAAATGCTCGAAACTGCAGGACACGAAGTACACACCACCAAAATTCCGCAAGACGAACTCCCTGCAAAACTTCCCGCATACGACGCGATATGCGTACGTAGCGCGACCAAAGTTCGCGCCGCCCTCATTGACCAATGCCCCAATCTGAAAATTATCGGACGCGGCGGTGTCGGACTCGACAATATCGACGTTGACTACGCTGCAAGCAAAAATATACACGTCATCAATACACCTGCTGCCTCGTCGCAAGCAGTAGCAGAGTTGGCTATCGGACAGATGTTTTCGCTCGCTCGCTTCTTATATGACGCTGACCGCAATATGCCCACAAAAGGCGCGACAGACTTTAAAGCCCTCAAAAAAAGCTATGCCGGAGGCGTAGAATTGCGCGGTAAAACACTGGGAATCATAGGTTTCGGACGTATTGGTCAAGAAGTGGCACGTCTCGGACTTGGTATTGGTATGGAAGTGATGCCCGTTGATATGGCATTCGACGAGATGCGTATAGAGGTAGATATTTTCCGTTCGCGCAATGCTGCGCTCTCGCTCACTCTGCCTACCGCAGAGATGGACGAGATGCTTGCCGAAGCAGATTTTATCACGATTCATGTACCCTTCAAAACAGGTGGCAAAGCCCTCGTAGGCGCACAAGAATTTGCAAAAATGAAAGACGGCGTACGCATCGTCAATACAGCTCGCGGAGGTGCTATCGACGAAGATGCACTCCTCGCTGCCCTCGCAAGCGGCAAAGTAGCAGGAGCAGCTCTCGATGTTTTTGAAAACGAACCTACACCACGAAAAGAATTGCTCGAACACCCGCGCATCGCGCTTTCACCGCACATTGGCGCAGCCACAAAAGAGGCACAACGAAAAATTGGTTTGCTGCTTGCTACGCAGATTATTGACCTGCTAAAGTAAGTTTAAGTTTAAGTCTAAGATTAAGTTTAAAAATAATTTTCAAGCTTAATCTTACACTTAGACTTAATCTTAAACTTAAACTTATGAACATCACGACTTTCAAAGCGACACTGCCCGATTTAAAAAAAATCGAGGACACCGACTGGTTTTTTGCTCAAGCAAAGGAGTACTTTCCGCAATTCATCAAGGAAGGTTATTTCAAAGACGCAGGGCAAGAAGATGTAATGATTATTCAGCGAGTAAAAAATTCGCAGGGCGATTTTGTCGGCTTGATTGCTTGTGCGGATATTAAAGATTATTTGGCGGGAAAAATTGTGCGACACGAACGCACCCTCGAAGAAAAAGAGCGCAAAATGATGGAACTTACCAAAGAACGAAATGCCATGATAAAGCCCACGATGCTCACCTACCTTAAAATCGAAGAAATCACAGACTTATTGCTCAAATATGCCGAAAAATATCCCGCCCATCACCAAATCAATTTCTTAGGCGAACAACACAGTTTTCATATCATTGATAAAGAAAAACACACGAAAAAACTCGCCCGAATGTTCAAAAAACACCTCCCGAAAGTCTATATCGCTGATGGGCATCACCGCTTTGCCACCGCAGCGAGTTTGTACAAAGAAAATCCTGAAAAACGCTATTTTCTATCCGCCTTATTTGGTTCCGACCAATTGGAAATCAACGAGTTCAACCGAATAGTAGAAACCCTCAATGACTATTCACCAAAGGAATTTATCGCCCAATTAGAAAAGGTATTTGACATCATACCACTCTCCAAAGGACGCAAACCCAAGCGTATCCACGAAATTGTCATGCACCTTGCTGAAGATTGGTACGCCCTCCGTCTCAAAGAAGAAGAAATCGAAAAACTCACCAAATTTTCTCCCGCCGAAACACTGGATGTCAGCATTCTGAATCGCTTGGTCATCAAAGACATTTTGGGTATCAAAGATGTCCGTTCAGATGCACGGGTCAGGTACATCGAAGGCACAAAAGGCATCGACGAAATCCAAAAGAAAGTTGGCAAAAAAGGCAAGCGTGTGGGCTTCATCCTATATCCAATCAAGGGCAAAAGTTTCATTACTGTCTCCGATAGTGGCGAGACCCTCCCACCCAAGTCCACCTTCTTCACACCACGTATGCGAAATGGTTTTATCGTGCAAAGGTTCTGATGTGCTGAAGTACTGACGTGCTGATGTATTAGTTTTCGCTACGCGAAAATTTTACACGTACAGACCTCAGCACATCAGTACGCCAACACTTCAGCACACTATTTACATCAGCACGTAAACACATCAGCACATCAGCACGTTACCATTATATGGATGCGAATGAATTATTAAAATTATCCGAACGTCATCCTATCGTACTATTTGATGGGGTGTGCAATCTGTGTGATGGCTTTGTACAATTTGTGATGAAACGTGATAAGGTGGGAGCATTTCGTTTTGCGCCACTTCAATCAGAGGCGGGGCGCACCTTGTTACGTCATTTTAATTTGGATGAAGCTGCGATGGATACCGTTGTGTTGATAGAAAATGGTAAGATACACACCAAATCCACCGCCGCATTACGAACAGCACGAAATATTGGTGGCGTGTGGGGATTACCATACGCCTTTATCATTTTACCAAAATTTATACGAAATAGTGCTTATGATTTTATTGCAAAAAATCGTTATCGTTGGTTCGGTAAAAAAGACGCTTGTATGATACCTACGCCGGAGGTGCGAGCGAGATTTCTTCAATAAATTCCAAAATAAAAAGTATTCAAAAAAGTGTCTCACGCAGAGAACGCAGAGTTCGCAGAGAGTTGATTATCAACCCTCTGCGAACTCTGCGCTCTCTGCGTGAAACAGAATATTAAACAGTCTTCCAAAATACGTTTTACCTTTCTCATTTAAGGATAATTCCTTTACCTTTATTCATTAAAAAATAAGTTGCACAACAACTCGTCAACACAACAACACGACAATTCAACAACACAACACAAAGAATGAAAATTACCATACTAACGATAGGTACGCGCGGCGATGTGCAGCCTATGGTGGCTTTGGGTGCGGGCTTACGAGCAGCAGGACACGAAGTGAAAGTAGCCACCCATTTAAATTACGAAAAACTGGTACGCTCTTACGAATTGGACTATGCGCCTGTGGTGGGCAATGTCAATGAGGTCATGCAATCTGACGAAGTGCGTGCAGTGCTAAATAAAGGCGGTAATCCATTTAAATTGTTCAGCGAAATGCGAAAAGCTGCCTTGCCACTTGTAGAAGATGCGATTAATGAAAAATGGGCAGCCTGTGAAGGAACGGATTTGATAGTAGCATCGGCACTCAGCGTCTATATAGGTTTTTTTATTGCTCAAAAACTGGAT
>CALHBW010000088.1 GCA_937930625.1 uncultured Saprospiraceae bacterium
GCCCAAAGCGAATACTCGTCAGACGAATCCCTTTATTCAGTGCGAATATTTTATGAGACAAATCACTACATTTCACAAAAACCTTCGTCAGACGAGTGCGCCCCGCAACTTGAGTTCGGCAAAGTTAGACGGATAGCCTAGTTATATTTTAAAATTCAGCCAATCCAAATAATTATCTTGGTGAATGACCTGAAATGAGGCATCGGGATAATGCTTTGCCCAAGCTGCCGGAACTTTAGCTCGTCTTTTTGCCGACCATTTTATTTCATAAGCATAGAGTTGCCCACCACGTTCTTCTATCCAATCAATTTCTTGTTTGTCATAAGTACGCCAGAAAAAATTATTGACCAATATATTTTCGTAATGTTGCGCTTTGATACGTTCGCTAATGATGTAATTTTCCCAAAGTTGTCCTGTATCATTACGTAGTTCGATTGGATTATTGTTGGAAATCAATGCATTACGTATGCCATTATCATAAAAATACCACTTACTACTTTTCGCAATTTCCTTCCGCAGATTCCGACTAAAACCACCCACACGATGTATGATAAACACCTTTGACAACAAATCAAGGTACTTATCCACCGTTTCTTTATTCACCCCCAATTGTCGCCCCAGTTCACTTTGCGATACTCCCCCTCCTACTTGAAATGCCAACAAACGTAGCAAATCGAAAACCTTATCCGAATTTTTTATATTCCCAAATGTCAATATATCTTTCAACAAATACGACTGCAACATATCTCGTAAATAACGCACACGAAACTCATTATCAGGCAAATGTAGTAATTCAGGATAATTACCATACACCAAACGATGCCGCAAATTATCCGGTTTTTCAATGCGATTTTCAATTTGAGATAGTTCTTTTTCGGATAATGGAAAAAGTTGAAACGTCATCTTACGCCCAGTCAGGGGTTCGCCCGTATAATGCGCCAAATCAAAAGCCGACGACCCTGTAATAATCACCCTCAAATCTGCAATCGTATCGACCATCAATTTCAAAATCTTTCCCACTTCCGGTATCTTTTGTGCCTCATCAATCACCAATAATCGTTTGCCGTCCAGAAAGTTCAGATAATTTGCGGTGCTTCTGTTTTGCAGCATTTTTTGAATGGTAAAATCCTCTCCATGAATCAGCAAAGGCCTTTCATCAATTTCCTCTAAAATCTGATTTAACAGCACCGTTTTACCGATTCGTCTTGCTCCTACAATGACGACGACCTTACCCGGTTTTAGCTCTGATAATATGGTTTGTTCTATAGTTCTCGTTAATATTTGCATAAATTAGGCTGTTCTATTCGCCAAATTTACGTTAATTCGGCGGTTAAAGCAACCTAATTTGGGTTAATTTCGTGAGAAATTTGGAATTGTACTGACGGCTTTTAGCAGTATTGGGCTTTTTGCAAGAGTGAAGGGTGAGGATGTGATATATACTGTGAACGGTATAAACTTCGAAAAATATTAACATCTATATTTCACGCAGAGGGCGCAGAGTACGCGGAGAAATACTATAAAATCTCTGCGTTCTCTGCGTGAATCAGCATTTCCCGAAATTTACCCCGTTTACAGTATATATAGTTACCCTAAAGAAAGAATATCAATTTCTTGAAGAAAGAAAAATTGTGGATAGATTGCTTGGGCAAATTTTATGAATGTAAACAACAGCAATTAGTTTTAGGAACGCGACATAAATAAGTTTACCATCTTGGGTAGATTATTTTGTGCATAGTTTTCGTCTTGAAAGAAGGCGTTTATCTGGATAAATAACTGATTTCAAGGCGGAAAATAAGTGCAAAAGAAACAGCCAAGATGGTAAAGTTATTTTTGCCGCGTTCCTTACCTTGAAAATCACCTCATTTTTTCGTAAATTTGAGTTAATGAACGCAGTCATAAAAATCAATACCGCCGACCTCAACGAGCAAATTATTCACGATTTGAAGGAAAAATACGGCAGTGCCGAACTCGAAATTCATGTTCGTTCTGAACACAAAAACGAAATATTGTCCGAAAGTGAATTTTGGAAAATCATCGCGCTTTTAGACTGGGAAAAAACGGGTGACGACGAAGCTGTTATTGTTCCTACGGTAGATTATTTGTCAAAATTACCTGTTGCATTTATTTACCAATTTGAAGATAAACTTGTTGAAAAATTACACCAATTAGACACTCAAGTTCACGCTGAAAATTGTGGTGCAAATCGCTGGCAATCAGATAAATACTTTTCTTTCGACGTGTTTCTATACGAGCGTTGTTGTGTCGTAGCAAATGGGAAAGAATTTTACGACAAAGTCCTTGCAGCCCCAACACAAATGCCAAAGGACATTGATTTTGAACCTTTGCTTTATATTGCTGCAAATGCCTACGAAAAACAAACCAACACAACAATGCAATATGCGCCCACCATTAGCTACGAAACTTTCAGCAATAAATCCGCTTGGAATATCAAATAAGCCCAAATGACACCACGCGGAAATCGACAATAAGTCTTCGCTCTCGAACAACCCGTAACGTAGAGAAAATTCATGAATTTTCTCTACGTTACGGGTTATCGTAAACATAGGGATATGGCATGCCATGTCCCTACGTTTACGTTTATGATTACCAATTACAATACTAAACGTGAAAATTGTGTTAAATTTATGTTTTATGTTTTGTTTTTGTACAAAAAAGTATAAGTTTGATATATAATTGTAATATTGACAATCTTATTTCTACACATAAATTAAAAACTATCAATAGGTATTTGATCTCAAACTTATTAATTATCATAACTATAACTCCGTATTCATTTTTCATCCATAATCCTATAATACAGTAAGTTTTATTTAGGAAAAAATTATACTTATGTGCACCCAAACTCATAAAATTTCCTAAATTAATCATAACTCCTATTCCATCCCCCCTTATAAACAACACTGCTATTGAAATAACAGCTTATTATCCCATCAAATTTAGCAGTTATTTTCAATTTGTACACAGCCTGTAACCCTTCAGTGCCCCCTGCTGATTATTTTTTATCAATCAATTTAAATTGATTGACGGGTTACGTGAATCTACAAATTGAAAAATAACTGTTTTTCTTATGTAGGTTCTGTTATAAATTCTAATTATGAAAAAGGATTTAAACAGGGCTGAATCTTACCAAAGATTAAAGGCTCGAGTTTTATTGGAGATAGAATTAGGTAAATTACCTGATGCAATCAAGACAATTCGTAAGGGTTCGAGTTCTATTAAGGATAAAGAACTTAGCGAAACGCTATTAATTATTTGCTATGATTATCATAAATTGAGAATAGAAGTTGTGAAAGGCTTGCTCCATAAAGAGGAAGATGCTATTCAGCAAAGAAGAATTATCCATAGAATTATGGAGTTGTTTAATAGTTATGATGAAATACAATGTATTTTACAAGAGATTGAAAATAAGCAAGCCGTTGGTAGCTTACGCATTGACTCCAGTTAATCTAAAAATCTCTCAAAAGCAATACGTCATTCCAAACTTGATTTGGAATCTGCTACGTCTTGGCACAATGTCAAACAAGAGTTTTAATTTAAAATGGTGCTAAAAGCTAAACAGATTCTGCGTCGGGGCGCGGAATGACGGTTGACTTTGGGTGTACGACCTTAGTAACACAGGCTTCCAGCCTGCACCTGCGTATTACCTGTTCCAAACGCGAGTGCAGGCTGGAAGCCTGTGCTACGGTTATTTTACCTGATGAGCGTCACATCTCCCTGATAGCTCTCCGAATAACCATCCGAAAATTCCACCTCTGCGTGCCATACGAAGGTAGCGGGGTTCATTTCTTCGCCTCTGAATGTACCATCCCAGCCCAATTCACGATTATTGGCTTCGATGTCGAATTGTTCATAGACGAGTTCACCCCAACGGTCAAAAATACGAAACGCGACTACGCGCGTGAGTTTTTCATCGCCTTGTACAAAGAAGTAATCATTTGCACCATCACCATTTGGTGTGAAGGCGTTAGCAACAAAGACATTGCGTTCGGTATCGACGTAAATAATGACCTCGTCGGTGTCTGTACAGCCAAATTCATTAGTAACTAAAATCTCGTAAGTGGAGGTTGTGGTTGGGCGCACAATTGGATTCGGGCAAGCAACGCAGCTTGGTTGTGCAGGGTCGAAGGTGGACCATTCGTAGGTGTAAAAGCCGGGTGTATCGGTGGTGACTTCAAGTTGAATGGAGTCGCCGATTTCGATGGTCATATCTTCGCCTGCGTTGGCGGAGATGGGTTCGGGTTCGTTGATGCTGGCGGTATCCGTGTAGGTACAGCCACCCAAATCTCGCGCTGTAATCGTGTATTCACCCGCCGAAAGTCCGACAAAAAACGGGGATTGAATCCAAGTCGTACCGCCGTTGATAGTGTATTCGTAGAAAGGTGTGCCGCCGCTTGTGCTGAGGGTAATTTCGCCGTCTGTATCGCCGGGACATTCTACATCTACGCTGGTGGATGTAAAGAAAAACGGCTCGTCAGGTTGGGCTACACTAATCGCATCTTCTTGGGTACAGCCATTCGCATCGATGACGGTGACGGCGTAAGTGCCTTCCCTTAAATTCGTAATCGTCGCGGTATTTTGTGCCGTCGAATCGCTCCACATATAGGTGTATGGCTGCGTACCACCAACTGCGGAAACAGTCGCCGACCCCGTTGATTCGTCATAACAATCGACATCCGTAGCCGACATCGTAATCGCCAAAGGAAGGCTTTGCCCGATGCTGATTTCGGCTTCTACAGTACAGCCATTTTGGTCAGTGACGAGGACTTCGTAAGTACCCATTGGGAGGTCGGTAAGGTCGGGCGTGACGGCGCCGTTAGCATTGGGCGACCATTCGTAAGTGTACGGTTCGATACCACCTTCAACGCTGACGCTGACCGAACCGTTCGTATCGCCAAAGCAATTTGCACCCATGCCTGTAATCGTGGCAACGAGGGCGGGTGGCGCGACCAATTCGACGGAAGAAGTTGCGGTGCAGCCATTGAGGTCGGTGACGGTGACGGTGTATGTACCTTCTTCGAGATTGATGGCAAGCGGACCGACTTGTCCGTTGCTCCATTCGTAAGTGTAATTTCCTGCTGCATTGGGCGTACCGCCGGATGCACTCGCGCTGGCTTCGCCGTCTGCGCTATCTGCACAACCATTGTTTTCTGCCATAGAGGCAATCGTTAATTCTGTGGGCGCAGTGATAGATGCGGCGGCGGTAGCTGTACAGCCATTTGCATCGCTTACCGTGACGGTATAATCGCCAACACCAAGATTTTCAGCCGTTTGTGTGGTTTGGCTTCCGGTGTTACTACTCCATTCAAATGAAAAAGCACCTGTACCTCCTGCGGGAATAACATTTACAATACCATCCATATCACCCGCACAACTCACTTGCGAATCTACTCCAAAAGCCGTGACTGCCGTAGCGGGTTGGGTGACGATTACGCTTGTTGTCGTAAAACAATTATTTTCATCAAAAACAGTTACCGAATAATTACCTGCGATAAGGTTGGTGGCTGTTGCGCCTGATTGGTTGCCTGTGGCGGCGTCCCATTCGTAGGTGTAAGCACCCGTACCGCCCGTAGCGGTGACTGTGGCACTGCCATCGTCTCCATCAATGCAATTGACAGGCATCATGTCAATGCTTAATTCAATCGCATCCGGTTCGTCAACTGTGACATTGGTTACGAAATCACAATCATTATCATCCGTCACTGTGACTACATAAGTTCCTGCGGATAATGTGGTGACAGTTGGCGTAGTTTGGTTGAGGGCATTGGCATCCCATTGATAAGTGTAGGGCGGCGTACCATCCACACCTTCTACCGTCACTGTGCCATCATTTAATCCATTACATGAGGTAGGCGTACTCGCTGTATTCGCGCTGACTGCGGTGGGTTCAGTTACGTCAATATTTCCCACAATCAAACAGCCTCTTTCATCCGTAATACTAACTGTATATGTGCCTTGCGGTAAATTGGTCGCAGTTGGTGTATTTTGCAAAGAAGGTTGCCATGTGTAGGTGTATGCGCCTGTGCCGCCGCTTATGTTTACAGTTGCGCTACCGGTGTTTTCTCCATTACAAATGACAGGTTCGGAACTTATATCATCAATCACAAGTGGTAGCGGTTCAAAGAGTTCTACACTTGCTGTGGTCGTACATCCGTTGGCGTCTGATACGGTTAGGGTTTGTACTCCGGCGAGTAGGTCGGTGATGTTTTCTCCGGTTTGACCGGAAGGTTGCCATGTGTAGGTGAGAGGCGCGACGCCACCTGACGCGCTTGCAGAAGCCATACCGTCCGTACCACCACCGCAAGTAATATCTGTTCCTGAAATATCGTCAATAAGGAGTGTTTCAGGTTCGTTTATGGTGACAGATTCGGTGGCTGAACAAGCATTTTCATCTGTAACGGTAACGGTGTAAGTACCGGGTTCGAGTCCGATTGGATTGTCGCCGAATATGCCGCTTTGCTGCCATTGATAAGTGTAATCTCCTGTTCCACCTGAGACGTTGACGGTTGCTGTGCCGTCATCGAAACCATTACAGGTGATGTCTGTACCATCAAGTGATGCTATGGTGAGCACATCGGGTTCTGTGACTTCGATTTCGGTAGTTCCGGTACACGCATCTTCGCCTGTGACGAGCACGGTGTATGTACCTGCCGCAAGTCCTGTGGCGGTCGCAGTGGCTTGTCCGCCGGGTGTCCAGAGGTAAGTGAGGTTGCCGACGCCTGTGGCATCTACGGTGGCTGTACCTGTATTGTCGCCATTACAGAATAGCGGGGTCATGTTGATACTGTTAATGACAACGGTTTCGGGATTGAGGACGTCAACATCAGAAACTTCCTGACAACCGTTTCCGTCTGTGACGGTGACGGTGTATGTTCCTACGCCGAGATTCGTAGCGGTAGCGGTAACTTGTCCAATATCCCAAAGATAAGTATATGGAAGTGTTCCGCCTTCGACGGTGACGGTGGCTGTTCCGTTTGCATTACCCGTACAATCAGCGGTGCTGCCTTGTATATCTGTGATTACGAGGGCATTGGGGACGATTAATGAAACATTGTCTGCGGTAGTACAGCCGTTGGCATCTTGTATTATTATTGGATAATTACCTTCTGGTAAATTATTAAATGTATTATTATTTTGAAAATTACTACCTCCATCAATACTAAAAGAAATCGCACCTGTACCGCCGGATGCGTTGATGGTAATTGTGCCGTCTGTTTCGCCTGTACAAGAAATATCGGTGGTTTGTATGTCTGAAATAATAAGGGGCGTTGGTTCATTAATTTGAGCAGACGAAGTGACGATACAGCCATTATTGTCTGTAACGGTGACGGTGTATGTACCTGCATTTAGATTGGATGCAAGGGGGGTAATCTGTGTGCCGGGCTGCCAGAGATAGGTGTAAGGAGCAGTACCTCCTGCGGGCGTTATTTCGGCAGAGCCGTTATTTTCCCCATTACAAATTGCATTATTTATTTCTAAATTATCAACTACTAATACATCCGGTTCGGTCACTACTACGTCTGTAAGGCCATCGCAGCCGAGCGCGTCCACAACGGACACGCTATACGTACCCGCAGCCAAGCCCGTGGCTGTTCCGGTAGTTTGGTTGTCTTCCCACATGAAGGTGAGTTGACCTACGCCGTTGGTGGCGGTGACGGTAGCTGTACCATTGGCATCGCCGTTGCAGAGTGGGGATTCAAAGTCGGAGACGAGGAAAAGTGCATCGGTTTCGGGGAGTTCGACTTCTTGTACGAGTTGGCAATTATTTTGGTCGGTAATGGTGACGGTGTATGTTCCCGCAGGAATATCGCTTATCGTCGGTGTCATTCCACCTAAATTACTCCAAACGTATGATAATGAGCCTGTTCCGCCGGATGCGGTGACAGTAATGGAGCCGTTTGCACCGCCATTACAACTTGGTGGCGCAGGGGCAATATTGATGATTTCGATGGGTGGCGCAGCCAGAATCTGTACTGTAGCAACGGCAGGACAAAGCAGCGCGTCGGTAATCGTCACATTATAAATTCCTGCACCTAAACCCACTGCTGTCGGTCCGTTTTGATTGCTGGCATTAGCGTCCCATTGGTAGGTGAATGGTCCTTCGCCGCCATTGAGCGCGACGGTAGCCGTGGCATCATTGGAGTCGTGGCAACTGGCTTCGGTTTGGGCGGTGACTTGGGCATTGACCATACAATCTACAGCGATACATGTCTGCGCGCTTTCGGGATTGGTGCTGCAATAGAGTTCGCCGCCGAGCGCGCGCACGAGAATATCAACTACATCACCTTGTGAGAGTCCGCCAACCGTGTGCGAGGTCGGTCCCGGTGCAGCAGGCACCCAAGTCGTACCTCCATCAAGACTCACTTCATATCCCGTAGCATCGGGAACGGGCTCCCAAGTAAATGAAACGGCTTGTGCGGTAATATCGCCACAGGAAAGTGGCGGTGCGGTGAGTGGATTTTCTTCTCCAATGGTGATTTCGAATATTTCGGTTTCGCAAACAGAGGTCTGGACTTCAAAAGTGACGGTTTCTATCCCTTCATCAAGGGCATCAACTATCGGGACTACATTAATCGTGACCTCCGAAGCACCCGCCGGAATGAAGATGCTGCCCGGTAATGTCTCGTAATCCGTGCCATTGATAGCCGTACCACTCACTGTGAATGGAATAGAATAATCCATAGCGGCAGCTTCATTTAGGCTGAATGTAATTTCAGCAACGTCGTCACAGCCTTCTGCTACGGTAAAGTCGCCTGAAATCGTACCATCTGCATCAATCGTAACGACTTCAATTTCGACAGCATCGGCAGCAAAACTATTTTCTTCTAAAAATACAGCAGAATCGAGTACGCCATCACCTGCATCTGCAATAGCAATTTTGATGTGGTAGGTTTCGCAGGGAACTACATTGGCGAATGCCTCCAATTTATCTGTAAAACCGTCGAATTGTACCGTTGTACCAAACATGTTGTTATTATACAAAGAACTGAATCCGAGGCTTCCTGCCGAGCCGGTACAGCCAAAAGGTCCGCCTTCCGTACCGGGTTGACCGGGATTGACAGTGTTGATAGCCACAGGGATGGTAGTACCGGGAATACGAGCGATATTGACTTCATTATAGTTGCCGCCTGCGGGATTGGGGCCGGAGATTAGGAAGGCAAAAACGTCATTGAAATCAGAACAAACATATTCGGGATATTCTTCCGAGCCAAAGACATAATTAAAACGAATGACATCCGATTGCGGTATAAAATCAAATTCCAATACGGCTGCATCGAAAGTAGTCGTTGAACCGGACAAAATATTATTGAGGTCACTATCACCGGGACGACATAGTCCGCCGGGACCGGTAAGAGGTGGTGGGTCATCCGGTGTACCACAACCTGAATTTTCCGGTTGTGTGGCATTGGTGAGGTCGTTTGGTCCGGTAGCGACGAAGATATTACCCGTAGCGAGGATAACACCTGAATTAATACCAATGTTACTACTGGCTCCATTGAAAAAGCCACGCTGAATGTTGACCCCGGTAAAGGTAACATTGCTAACATCTACGCCTTGCCCAACAAGGACATCTTGCACGAGTTGATTGGTGCTGAATGTATTGGAATTTACGACTAATTGCGCTAAAAGGTTAAAGGGCAATGCCAAAATGGTCAGTATTAACAGGCTATATCTTGCTTTCATATTTTTACGGTAGATGGTGGACGGTAGATGGCGAACGGGTTTGTCGTAGCCTTTTTCTACCAAATATCTTATATCAGACACTTTATAAGGGTATTTTCCCTGATTTGAGTTGATTAAGTTAACGTTTTAGTGGCTTGTTGTGTTGTGAAAATACATGTTGTGCAGGAGACTTTTTAGGTTTATATGTTTTTTTCTCTTAAAAATTTTGTTCCATAAAAATATGCGTGTATATTAGCGTTCGATATACGTAATTATTCACCCGTTGAAACGTAGCCCGATACGCTTGTACTGCTCTGATTTTTGCCTGAACTTATCTACACACAGGATCTCAAAAATTCTGTCCTGAATTTCTATTGAATGGTTTATATGAAAAACGACGAACTGATGAGTTCGCCGCCTTCGAATGATTTTATTCTGAAATATGCTAATCCGTTAGTTTGTAGATTGCGTTGTATTTTATGGTTGCCATGGTGTCGCCTTGTATGAAATTGGTGGTATCTACGAAATAATTTACAAATGATTGTGGCGAATGTCCCGTCAGAGTAGTCGGGGATTGAGGACTTATTTTAAAAAAAGAATAATAAGGTATCGTAAGTTCATTTGTAGTTTCGTTTACCGTTGCTTGTATTTCTACACTATTGGCAGTTGTGATTACATAGTTATTTCCGGTTATCTCATAAATGATTGGGTTGTAGTCATCTTGAGCAGACGATTCATTTTCAGAAGGTATAATTTCTGATGGTGTACCATCATCATGCAAGGTCATACTTTGAAATATCCAATCCTCACGTTGGTTGATAACATTATTTGATAGTTGTTCCACAACATTAGATGTAAAATCAATAGGAATTTCGCCTTCATCGGTAAATAATTGAATTTCCATATTTGTATCATCCTCAATTCTTTCATATTGAAATGTGAGAGGAAAATCAGTCAAAGAGAGCGAGTTGGATGTCATTTCGTCATCTCTACAAGAGATAGAAATTACGAGGATAACAAACAATAGTAATGTTTTTTTCATTTTAAATTAAGTTTTTATAAATAAATATTTATACAAAAATAGTAATTCATTTGTATAATAAGAACTCTATAACGCAAGAATTATTCATTTATGATACATACCTCTATGAAAAAAAATATACTTTTTATCGCATTGTTTACTTCCATAATCATATCCCATACCAATATGTATGGACAATGCGACTCACCTTCAACGTGTACACAGGTGACATTCACTCCCTCCCCTACTTCGCAAATTCCGACAACGGAGTTTGATTTGGATTGTGATAGCAATTCCATTGAAGCTATTCTTGGAATACCCGGAGCAACTGATATCGAATATAGATGGTATTCAGACAATATGAATGACTTCGTTGAGGGAACACTTGTCTCCCCTACATCGGGAACTTATACTTTAGAAATCACCTATATGATCCCGGGAGTTATGGAATTGGTGTGTTGCTCCCAACAAATCCTCGTCAATGAGTGGGGAACAATTCCCATAGAAATCTTTGCCCCCACAGATACTTGTCAGGGCAGTTCGTTCAATATACTTGCTACCTCCAGTTTCGACTACACTTATACATGGACGGTGGATGGTGTAGTAACCCAAGATGACGATGCGGCTACATTCATCAATACCCTCACATCAAATTCGATAGATATTGCCGTGCAGGTAGATAGTGCAGGTTGTTCAGGGTTTGCTTCAACTACTATAACCGTCCATGAACCGCCTGTTGTAACTGCACAAGCTGACAATACCTCCATATGTGAAGGTGATAATGTTATTATAAGCGTAGATGTCCCCCCCCCCGCATCAATTTACACCTACATGTGGAATACAGGTCAGATTAGCAATGACTTTCTTGATACACCTGCCAACTCTACTAATTACCAAGTCGTTGTTACTACTCCAAGCGGCTGTATAGCAGAGAGCAATATATCCGTAGAGGTCAGTCCTATCCCCGATGCCACAATATCTCCCAATAACGAAACCATCTGTTTCGGTCAAAGTGCTGTGTTAAATGCCCCAACGGGTATGGATGGTTATTCGTGGATACCAACAGGTGAAACTACCCAAATGATTACCGTTTCACCGACCACAACCACGGATTACATTGTTGAAGTTACCAAAGAAGGTTGTACAAATATGGACACGATTACTGTGGTAGTCATCCCACAAGGTGATATTAGTATTATGGGAGATGATGAGTTATGCGAAGGAAATACGATAACGCTAACTGCTCCTCCCGCAGATTCATATCTATGGTCTCCGGGTGGTGAGATGACACAAAGCATAAACGTTTCACCAACTATGAATACCACCTATGCTGTTACCATAACTGCTGCAGGTTGCAATAGTTCAGGAACAAAAAATGTTATTGTAAAATCTGCCCCAACTGCTACGATTATGGGAGATACCGAAATATGTGGAGGAGAAAGTACTACCCTTACAGCAGATGGTGGAAGTTCCTATATGTGGTCCAATGGTGAAAATACACAAGCTATAACAGTTAGCCCGGCTAATAGTCTCACATACACCGTGACTGTGACAGCAAATAATGGTTGTACGGATACAGAAACAGAAACTGTAACAGTCACCTCAGCAAATTTTACTATTACTGGAGGTAACGAAATATGCGAAGGAGAAAGCACCACGCTGACTGTTACTGGTGGTGGAACTAATATGTGGTCTACGGGTGAAACAACACAATCTATAACTGTTAGTCCCACTGAAACAATAAATTATAGTGTCACAAAGACAGTCAATGGCTGCTCATTTTCTGCCACAATCACAGTACAGGTTAATCCTACATACGAGATAACGCTTACCGAAACCATTTGTCCAGGTGCTTCCTATACCGTTGGAAGCAACACCTACACAGAAACAGGTAACTACACTGATGTATTAATGGCTTCAAATGGCTGTGATAGTATAGTCAACCTCGATCTCACTGTACAACCTATACCGAGTTACGAACATTTACAAGATGAATTATTTGGCAATATTTGCAATGTACAAGCCATCACTGTAAATGTTCAAGATGAATTATATCAATTTAACTGGCGAGCAGATGATAATGACAATATCGTTGAAGGAGATGAATGTACAGCTTTGAATATTCAAGAAGACCCCGCTTTTTTCTATCTGGATGTTTCTGCTAATGGCTGTACAGAAACTAACACATACGAAATCAATTTGAACGCACAATCTCCGGATGCCAAAGTCTTCCAATTCGCCAACACCAACACCCTATTCTGCAACATCAACAACTTCGACAGCTATCAATGGGGAAAAGAAAGCAAAGCTACGCTTTGTGCTGAACCGATGATAGGCGAAACCTTTCCCGACGTCGTCATACAAGACCTTGATACTGGCACTGACACTTATTATTATTGGGTAATGGTCACAGAGGGCAATTGTACGACCAAAGTTTACCTCAATGGAGCAGACAATTCTCCCTTCGGAAAACTCGTCCAAGACCCCAATATCGAATACGGCAATCTCGCCCTCCAAGTCAACCCGAATCCAAATAACGGCGCATTTGAACTGACCATTACGGGCGACGAAGTACGGGATTTGGATGTGCATCTATACGATGCGCTCGGACGCATGATT
>CALHBW010000089.1 GCA_937930625.1 uncultured Saprospiraceae bacterium
CTTGCGTGTACCTTGCCTGCATCGTGCATAAGGTCGCGGGTGGTGGCGAGAAAGATGTCGGTCGTGCGGGTGTAGTGGGCGCGATAATCGCCGTTGGTGAGTCTGTCGCCGTCGATATTATCTGCCATTAATTCCGAGACAATCCAATTATTTCCTCCCGTAAAACCATCATTGGTGAGTGCCGCATAGGCAGAGTTGAGCAATTGCTGTGCAGACTCCGGCGAGTCGAGAAATTGCTCGAAACTGACTAGATCATCGGGTTCGATGGCGAGGAAGTTTTCGCTGCAACTTGTGTGGAGGAGTAAGAGGGTGATGAGTATAATTGTGTATTTTTTTATGCCCGGTAATTTCATAAAAAACGTTTTATTTTTTAAACTCGTTTAATCGCCTGACAAGCTGATGTACTTTAGTAATTGGTTTGTCTTTTGCAGGATTGCCATCGTTTAATTTATGGTATAAATCATCTGCCCATTTGATGGCAAGTGTCTCATTACTCTTTTCGTTTTGTTGTAATTTGGTGTACATCAACGGGTCGTTTTTTTCGTATGTTCCCAAGTGTTTTTTGAGTATTTGAATATATTGTTGTCGATTGACGGCGGTATCGAGATATTGAAAGTGCAGCACATACCACAATTCAAATGCTTCATTGGAATAAGCGGTTTCAATTTGCTGTTGTTTTCCTTTTTCAATCGCAGCATTGAAATTTTTGTCGGGGAAATCGTCTTTGTCAAACACCGCCCATACTTCGTCAAATTCGGGAAGCGGCTGCTCTTTTTTTCGTTTTTCTCTAAATTGTATGGCAGCCTCAACAACATTTTTCGGATCCATACCAACGCCTTCTGTTTCGACTTTTACGAGTTTTTCGGGAAGCTGCCTTGCCAAATCCTTGAAGTAATTCGGTTCGGTTTTTTCACCTTCCGAAACAATCAAAAAGTAGTACCGTTCGCCGCGAGTTTCCAGCTTATCTTCGTTGGATGTTTTACTTTTGAGTTCGCGTAAAATATCATTGAAGTTGGGTTTGTTTTTCGTTTTTTTCATTATCCGATATTTCAAGTGGATTTAGTGAACCATTAATAAATGGGATTCCGCCGTATCTGCCCTTCAGGTAGTTCATTTCATAATTATGGTCATTTCGTGTTTTAAAATCTGACAAAGGGTATAATGTAGATGCGCCAAATTTGTCTTTATCTACAAAATAGATTTGGTCGCGGCGGAGTAGTTCGCTGTCTTGCAAATTGGTATCATGTACCGTGCATATAAATTGGGCTTTGGTGTTCGATGCGGCATTAAACTTCCTCAAAATGGATTGTACTAAAAAAGTATGCAAGCGACTGTCTATTTCATCTGAAACAATAATTTTTCCGTTTATCAATGCGTCTATGAAATGACCTAACAAATTGAACCAACGTATCGTACCACTGGACTCATCTTCATACATATCAAAGCCCTCAAGTTCCACAAACTTATTTTTTTCATCAAATAATTTATGATAGGTTGTTACAAGAGATTCTTCAAAGTCATTCTCAATTTCTTTTCCCGTTTTGGTTGATTTTATTTTATCAAATACTGATACTTCTACATCCTCTATATCCACGTCCGCATTTTTCAACATAGATAAAATAAATGGTTTGTATTTACCTTCATATAAAAACTCCTCTGTTTTATTTCCTCCGTCATCACCTCGTCCACAGACTGCATGTGCAAAAACGATATTATCAAACCAAGCAATAATTTTCTGTGACAATTCTCCATTCAATTGGGCTACTAAAGATAAAAACAGCGCATTGGAACGGGTAAAATCTTTTCGGGTTTTGCCTTCTTTGAATCGCTTATCGTCTATCTGAAATTCATCTCCAATTCGCAAAAAAAGCGGATATTCCTTTTGTTTTTTTCTTTCCAACAACCACTCTTTTTCCACACGTTCTTTAGTGACTTCAAATCCGTAACGGTAGCGAATATTGTCCATGAAAAATTCAATGTCAAAAAAAGAGGGTTGGTTGCGGGTCGCCGTATTCAAGCGGAAGGCATCTACCCATTCAATAGGTTCGTTACTTTGACTTTCTTTGGAAGAACTAATGACAAAATCGCGCATAGCATGTAGCGCATCCACCAACTTAGATTTCCCCGAAGCATTCTTGCCATAAATAGCCACACTCTTTAGGAGTTTTTCTTTGCCGATATAAAACAAATGCGTGTCTTTATGCTCGCTGATAGAGGTTGCCCGCATATCAAGCGTTGCTTTTTCTTTGAAGACTTTAAAATTACCAACGGTGAATTGAATTATCATTTTTTTATAAATTTTGAGCTAAAATCTCAAAATTAACGCTTTTTAACATAAAAATCTATTTTTTTTTGGTATTTAATTTCGCAGATTAAATTTATTCTCCGCAAATTTAAGGGGAATACACCCTTTATTCTCCGCAAATACCTCCTCCCCTCAAATTAAGTCTTATATTTATATGCAGAATAAATTTACACAAATTCCTATCTTTACCAAAGCATGTCAAAAGAAAAACAAGAAGGGAATAAATACGATAAGATTATCAAGGAAAATATCGAACAGGTCATTCTGCCCTTGATAGGAAAGTATTTGGGTTTGGAGATTATCAAAACTGAAAAATTGGAAGCGAAACTACAAACCACTATCGAAAAAGAAACAGACTTGCTCCGTATTATCACCACGAAAGACGGTAAACGACGTATTTTGCACTTAGAATTTCAGAGCGAGAACGAAAAAGATATGATTTATCGGGTAAAGGAATACGATGGTATTGTACAGCGCAAACACCAACTTCCGATACTCCATTTTGTCGTTTTTCTCGGTCAGGGGCGTATGACGATGCGTACACAACTGAAAGAGGACGAGGTTTTTAGTGAATTTAAAGTGCTGAATATTAGCGAATTGAGTTTTGATGAGATGATTCAGTCACAAATTCCCGAAGAAATTGTGTTGGCAATTCTCAGCGATTTTCGGGGTGAACAGTCGGAGGAAATTATACGTTCTATTATCTTAAAACTCATAGCATCAAGTAAAAGCAAGGCGGATTTGAGAAAATTTGTTCAGCAGTTGCATGTCCTTGCCAAATTACGTAAATTGGATAAAGAAACCATTAAAGTATCTGCTAATATGCCAATAACAATTGATTTAAGTGACCACGCACTTGTTAAAATAGGTGAAAAAGGAGCAAAACGAGCGGCTATTATCAATATGCTCAAAAGGGATATGCCGATAAAGGATATTGCTGAAATTTTGGAAGTGAGTATTGATTATGTCATCCAAATTCAAAACGAACTACACGAAAAAGAAGCAAGAGAAGGAAAACGTACAACTATCATCAATATGCTTCGAGAAGGCGTATCAATAGAAAATATTGCCGAAAGTCAAGACATTACTATTGATGAGGTGATTGCTATTAAAAATGAACTCGACCAAAAAGAGTAGTATGCCAATAACAATTGATTTAAGTGACCATGCACTGGTCAAAATGGGTGAAGAGTTGGGTATCGAGAGAAAGACTCGCATAGGAACTATCAATATGATAGAGAAAGATATACCTATAAAGGATATTGCCGAAATTCAAGAGGTTAGTATTGATTATGTCATTCAAATAAAAAATGAACTCCACGAAAAAGAAACTAAACGTACTACCATCATCAACCAACTCAAAGAAGGCATTTCGGTAGAAAACATTGCTGAAAGTCAAGTCATTACGATTGATGAAGTCATCGCTATTAAAAACGAACTTGACCAAAAAGAAGGTTAATCTCAATTTTGAACTTGTACTTGTCTCTTGTGCTTGAACTTATCTAAATCTTACATTCACCCCAAAATTCAAAGTCCGTTCCTGCGGCGGCGTCAGATACGACACGCCCGTACCACCTGCATTTCGTTCTTGCGGTAAATTTCTATCTCGCGCCACTTCGGGATCCCAGCCCGGATATTTCGTAAAGGTCAATACATTCGTCGCATTAAAATACACACGAATATTATCAAAAGGAGATTTTGCATTGGCGATGTCATGCGTGTAGCCGAGCGTGAGGGTTTTCAGTCGGGCATAGGAGCCGTCGTAGAGCCAGAGCGAGGAATTATTTTGCCAAAAATTATCGTTGCCGCCCCAATTGAGCATCGTCATCGTGAGTTGCGGATAGGTCGCGTTGGCATCGCCGGGCTGTCGCCAACGGTCAAATACTTCCGTCCGCATATTCCAGTCGGTGACGACGCCGAGTTGACGTTTGGCAGCATCATCATAGATATTGCTGCCCAGCGAAAACGTCCATAAAAAACTGAAATCAAAACCTTTATACTTAAAAGTATTTGTAATGCCACCCAAGACATCCGGGATAATATCGCCCACTACTTGCCGATTCGTCGCCACATCATATATAAAGGTCTCCGTGCCATCTGCCAAGAGGTAAACCGGACGTCCACTTGCAGGGTCGATGTGCGAAAAGGGTACAATAAAATTCGAGCCGACAGGATGCCCGGCAATCACCCGCGTATC
>CALHBW010000090.1 GCA_937930625.1 uncultured Saprospiraceae bacterium
AGAGTTGGGATATGCAAGTTATAATGTAGCCAAAACAACTAAATCAAGATGTGTAAAAAACCTCCGACAAAAAGTAAACGATTTAATGAATCAACAAAAAGAAACGACATGACTGACACAGATACATTAATAGAAAAATACTTATACAAAGAATTATCAGAAGCTGAAATCCAAGAGTTTGAGCAACGTATGGAGAGCGATACCGATTTTGCAGATGAGGTAGAGTTACGGTCAGTCATTTTTGCTAAGGCTAAAAGCGATTTCAAGCAACAACTCAAAGCCGCACACCAAAAAGCACAAGAAAATCCAGCAACGAAACCAAGTGCGAAAATCACACCTTTATACTATCTCAAACGCATTGCGGCGGTGCTAATTTTGGGTGTACTTGCTTTTTTATTGTATGATAAGTTGACCAAGCCTAATCAAGCAGATTTAGTGAATAATTATATCGCTGAAACACACACTGCCCCAACAACATTAATGGGAGAAAATGACAATGCAGCCGCATGGAAAGCAGCAAAAAACGCCTATCAAAAAGGCGAATACGAAACAACTGCCAGCGAAATTGAAAAAATCACATCCCCCGAACCCGAACAACAATTCTATTTAGCCTTAGCCCATTTATACAATAAAAATTACGATAAATCCATCGCACAATTTGAATCTATTATACAACAAAACAACATCAACTATGCCCCCTCTTCAAAATGGTACATCAGTTTGGCATATCTAAAAAATAACCAAGCCGAACAAGCCAAAAAGTACCTACAACAAATCGTAAAAGATAAATCTTGGAAGCACCAAGAAGCACAAAAATTATTGGAAACCTTATAAATATTACCCAAAAAAATCCCCTCATTCGTAGGGACAGGGCATGCCCTGTCCCTACGAATGAGGGGATTTTTTTGGATATAATACATTGATAAACAATAATTTATTCAACCACAATTTTCCGATGTACGATGCTACCGTTTACGACGATTTTGACCACGTAAATACCTCGCGGCACACCGGAAACATCAATACTATTCACCGGAAATTCAACAACACGTACTGTTTTTCCATTCATGTCGAATAATATCAATTGCTCTATTGGTTGGTCGTCAAGACCTGCGATGTAGAGCGTATTTTTGACAGGATTTGGGTATAGCGTAATGGCATTTTCATCAAGTGTATCATCGTCAACATCATTCTCACTCATATCCAAGCGACAATTGCAACAGCCTGTTGCCGACGCACAAAAACTACTCCACGAAGCAGCAAAATTATTGCCACTACTCACTCGCGAGTTCGTTCCGGCATGACAAATATTCGCTAAATTGACATCATAACAGCCCGAAAAATTATTGTTTTTAATCGCTAAAAATCCCAAGCTATTCAAATTGCCATAGGAGGCAGGAATGTTTCCTGTAAATTGATTATTACCGATACCAAGATGACTCAAATTACTCAAATTTCCGATGGAAGACGGCAGCGTACCCGTCATTTGATTGCTGAATAACCAGAGTTGTTCTAAGGTCGTAATATTGCCAATCGAAGCCGGAATACTGCCTGATAATTGATTGCTATGTACATTCAAACGTACTAATGTAGCAAGTCCACCAATCGAATTAGGTAGCGTACCGACCAAATTATTATTAGGAAGATTCAATTCAGCGACACAGCCATTGGCATTGAGTATCACGCCATGCCATGTGTGCATAGCTTGGTTGAGATTCCATGCGGTCGTCCAATTCTGACCGTTGGTAGCTTGGTATAAATCCACCAGAATCAGCGAATCCATACTGCAATTCGTAGGTGGTGGCGGTGGCGAACAACTGCCCGCACCATTCGCACAGAACTCACTCCACAAAGCATCAAAATTATTGCCGGCATTAATATTTGAATTGCTGGTCGCATCACAAATATTTAATAAATTATCATCAAAACATCCCGACAAATTATTCTGCGGAATGGTGAAAAATGCCAAATTACTCAAATTGCCATACGAAGCCGGAATCGTACCCGTAAATTGATTGACACCCGCACCAAACAAAGCCAGATTATTCAAGTTCCCAATTTCAGGTGGCAATGCACCGCTTAATTGATTTTTAAATAGCCAGATTTGACTCAATTCACTCAAATTACCTATCGTCGCGGGGATGCTACCCGATAAGTTGTTGGTGTGCATATTGAGGCGGTTCAAAGCTGCCAATTCGCCAATTTCAGTGGGAATCGTTCCGGTCAAATTATTATTATTCAGATTGATGTCCGTTACGCATCCGTCTGCATTGAGAATGATGCCCTGCCATGTTTGCATCGGCATAGATAGGTTCCATGTGTTGGTCCAATTTGCGCCATTGGTCGATTGGTGCAATTTGACCAAAACCAACGAATCCAAGTATCGGCAAGCAGCTAATGGTGTCGAACAACTCCCTACACCGTTCGCGCAAAACTCACTCCACGGCGCCTCAAAATTATTACCTGAATTGATATTTGAATTGCTTGCGGCATTACAAATATTGAGTAAATTATCCTCAAAACACCCCGACAAATTATTCTGCGGAATGGTGAACAATCCTAAGTTATTCAAATTGCCATACGATGCCGGAATCATACCTGTAAATTGATTCGCTCCTGCACCAAATTGGGTCAGATTGCTCAAATTGCCAATTTCGGGTGCTAGTTCGCCGTCGAGTTGATTTTTGAATAACCAAAGTTGACCTAATTCACTTAAATTACCGATGGTTGCAGGGATATTGCCTGACAATTGATTGGTATGCAAATTTAAGCGAGTCAATGCTGATAAATCTCCAATTTCCGGTGGAATCATACCGACCAAATTATTTTGGCTCAGGTTGATTTCAGCAACACAGCCCTCTACATTCAATGTGATGCCTTGCCATGTGTTGATAGCTTGGGTAAGTGTCCAAGTCGTCGTCCAATTTGCGCCATTGGTGGATTGGTGGAGCGCAACAAGGGCAAGCGAATCCATTTGACGGCAAGCAATACACGAAACTTGTATTTGAATGGATTGAATATTATTATTTTCATCATTTTCATTGACCTCATTATCCGCATCAGCTACAAATAAAACATAATACGTTCCGGGTGTTGTATTAGCAGGAATGACGCCCGTAGTACTTTCATCATCAAAACCATCGTCACTCCCGATGGAAGAAGCATCTACGCCCAACAAAATATCCGAATTATCAAAAATTGTATTGGTAGAAAGGTAATAATCTACATCAATAGAAGGCAAAACATCATTCGTCTGACCACCGGAATAATTATGCGTACAAGACATTATAATCTCATCACCGCAACTCAAATTAGTAGAAGAAACAGCGACATTCGTCAGAAAAACATCTTCCGGCACAGCACAATAAATCTCAATTTGAATAGACTCAAAATTATTATTTTCGTCGGATTCGGCTAATTCATTTTCGGCATCTGCTACAAACAAAATATAATACGTACCGGGCGCAGTATCAGCAGGTATCATGGCGGTGGCAACTTCGGTATTGGCAGGGTCATCTACTCCCAAACCGGAATTATCGGTTGCCAATAAAATATCCGAACTACTCACCGTCGCATCAGTTGACAAATAATAATGCACATCAAAAGCAGGTAAATCTGCGTCCGTTTGCTCACCCGAATAATTTTGTATGCACGACATCGTGATATTGATACCGCAACTTATATTCGTGGAAGAAACGGAGGTATTGGTGAGGTAAATATCTTCGTCGGCAGGAGGTTCGCCACAGCCGTTAATATAATCCTCAACTTCCGCACGCACACTAGCCATTTGAGGAAAAAAACTATCGCCCGGACAGGC
>CALHBW010000091.1 GCA_937930625.1 uncultured Saprospiraceae bacterium
GATGCCAGCGCACATACGCCGACACAACTCAGTCAGTTTGTACACGAAGGTACTTTCCTGTTGATTGTCAGCATTTTATTGGCAATGGGCGTGGTCATTTATTTTTTTAGAAATAATTTAAATTTTTATAAAAACAACAAAACACTACGTGTTGCTACCTATTTGTGGATTATTCAAAATGCGATGTTGGCACTCTCTGTCGGCATTCGCAATTTTGAATATATCGCTTCGTATGGACTCACACACCGACGTATCGGCGTCATGGCTTTCTTGCTAATGACGCTCTTTGGACTGCTGACGATGTACTTCAAAGTACGCGACATCAAAAGCGTGTATTACCTCTTAAAAACCAACGCATGGGCATTATACATTGCCATGACCGTGATGTGTTTTGTCAATTGGGACGTACTTATTACCCGCTATAATCTGACGGCTGATGTAAAACGCGTTGACCTGAAATATGTCTTGGAAGAAGTCTCGGACAAAAACCTTTTTGTACTCTATGAACATGAAGATTTTATCCGAAAAAATATCTCTATGTCAGATTATGCCATCAATAAAAAACGCAAAGTCTTTACGCAAAGACAAATGCAAATCGGCTGGGCATCTTGGAATTATGCGGATTATCGAAATCAGCGATTTTTGACGGGCGGTAGTGCGCGGGTGAGAGGGTTGGACTAAACGTAACACAGACAGCGCCTAATGTGTAAACGAATATTTTACTCTACTCTACTAAAAATGTTTTTCATCATACGAGTTAAAAAGTTACACTCAAATAGACCTAAAACTCGTCTGCCATTTGCAAAATGTCAGCCGTGTTTTAGGTAAGCTCAAAGCTCAAATTATTGAATCTAAGCCTCTGCCTGACTACTTAATATTTATAAAAATGCGAGTCATCCTCCTCGAAACACGGCTGACATTTTGCAAATGGCAGACGAGTTTCGAGTAACATAAAAGGCTCATATTATGATTTTAATCTTTAGTAGGGTAGAGTACGAATATTTATGTATTCATAACGAATAATCATATAATACCGACGGATAGGAGAATGAGTATTTTTACACGAATAATTTTTATAATTTGTATTGATTTCCGATGAATTAGAGAATAGTCGCAAGGCGAATGTTTTTATGAAATGCAGGTGTTTAAATAATCAAATATCCATTTTCAATAGAGAAATTCGCCTTGCGACTCCCGTAAAATTTGCTCATTCAAAATTAATAAAATGAAAAACTTAAAAGGCAATGTATTTTTCAAAATGGCAATTATTATCGTGCTGATTTTGTTGCTTTTAATCCCAACATTTATGGTGCAGCAACTCATCCACGAACGCGAAGGCGTGCGGCAAAGTGCGATTCGTGAGGTCAGCTCGAAATGGGCAAACGGGCAGACGATAGCCGGTCCGTACATTACAGTGCCATACGACCGCATCTTCAGAACTTACAACAAAGAAACCGAAAAAACAGACGTGACGCGCACGCGAAATTATGCGTATTTTTTGCCGGAAGAATTGAAAATTAATGGTGAAATCATTCCCGAAAAACGCTATCGTGGGATTTATGAAGTTGTCGTTTATGAATCAAAATTGGCATTAAACGGGCGCTTCAATGCGCCCACTTTTGAGCAAATCGACGCAGAGGCAGAAAAGGAAATTTTTTGGGATAAAGCCACGCTCAATCTGGGTATTTCGGACTTGCGGGGCATTGAGCAGCAGATTAGTTTGCAATGGAATGATGCGGAGATATTTTTCAATCCCGGCACGCATACAAAAGACCTCGTAAATAGCGGTATCAATGCCGAAATCAAGGTCAAAGACGACGAGCAAACGAGCTATTCATTTGATATGAAAATCGACCTCAAAGGGAGTCAGCATTTGTACTTTACGCCCGTAGGAAAAACAACGGATGTGGCGGTGACTTCCAACTGGAATACGCCGAGTTTTACGGGAAATTTCCTGCCCGATGAGCGCGATATTTCGGAAACGGGCTTCACGGCGAATTGGAATGTCCTGCATCTCAATCGCAATTATCCGCAAGTTTGGAAAGCCAATACGCATAGTGTACGCGGCAGCGAATTTGGTACAAATCTCCTTTTACCCGTCGATAATTACAAAAAATCGTATCGTGTGGCACGGTACGCCGTCTTGTTTATTACTCTGACCTTCATGGTCTTTTTCTTTGTCGAAGTATTGAATAAGGTCTTTATTCACCCGATTCAATACCTTTTGGTTGGTGTGGCTTTGGTCGTATTTTTTAGCTTATTATTGGCATTTAGTGAGCATATGTTGTTCAATCTCGCTTACATCGTAGCCGCTTCGTTGACCTTGATTTTGGTGACATTATACACCATGACTATCCTCAAATCACGTCAACTCGGATTGCTCATTTGTGGGATTCTGTTGGTCTTGTACGGATTTATTTTTACGATTATTCAATTGGAAGATTACGCGCTGCTCATTGGTAGTATTGGTGTGTTTGTCATCCTTGCGATTGTGATGTATTTTTCTCGTAAAATTGATTGGTATAATATTAGAATTGGAACGGATGCGTAAATTCCAAGTGCCAAATTCCAAAGTTCTTGTGATTTTGGAATTTGGCAAAACGTAGCGCGGTGCTTCCAGCCCGCGCCCGCGTCCTACAAGTTTTATATCTTGGAATTTGGTGCTTGGAATTTGGAATTTTCATCTAATTAGAAAACACCTTCTCATACACCGCCACATTCCCCCGATTATCTTCCACCACCAATTCTAACTTGTGTTTTCCCTTTGGAATGTTGCCATCAAATTTGTGTACCAATTGGTCATTTTTCTCATCATATTCCATCAAAATCCAGCGTCCGTCCACAGTCGCGCGATAGCTTTTGATGCCTGAAAAATCATCATCAATTTTGAACCTCATGCGATAGCCTTTGCCCATCGTAGCAGCGATTTTAGCGACTTTTATAGTTGGCGGAATCGTGTCTAACATGATGGTCAAATTGCCCAATTCCCGCGCCTTAGCTTTCAGCAAATCACCTTCCCAGCGATTGCCGAAAAGGGCTTGCTCATTCATTCCTTCGGGGCAAAATGCGATGACCGCTTTCTCCCTCAAATGTTCTGGCAGACCCGTCGGGCGAATCCCCACTGTAAAATATTTGTGCATCGGAATCATCCTGTCACCCAAATGATAAACAGGCGAGTAGGTATCTCCTGATTCTTCATAGCTGACTTGATAATTCAAATATAAATCTTCATAAAATGTCCCTTCGGGAAAATCAACTTCAAAATCGCCATTAAGAATTGTATTTTGTTGATTATGTGGGAGAATGTAGTTGTAAATCGCTTGATTATCTTCCGGTTGCACCTCATCCCGTCGAATATAAAACCAGAATTTGGACGCATTGCCGTAGCTGTCTTTTACAATGTATTCGACTTTTTTTGCGCGATTTTTTTCTAATTCAATCACACCTTTATTCACTACATTTTCATAAATAGACAATTGATTTCCGGGTAACAAAAAACAGCGATTGAAGTAGCTACGATTGGTCAATCGTTCCTTATAATCACAGTGAGCATTGATGTAGCGCGATTCATCAAACGAAATTTCATTCATCTGAAAACTATAATGCAGCGAATCATCGACTCGCATTTCCATCGAATAAATGCCATTCCAATTTGATACGCCGTCCATAAAATCAAAGGCTTTGAGTGCCAAGCCCACGCGCCACGCGCCTATACGTATCGTATCGCCGCCCACGTAATAGCCGTTTTGCCCTTTTTTGAGGTCGTATTTTTTGCTGTCTATTTCTCGTAATTCGGGCGTGAGTGAATAGACTTTGAGTTGGGTGATACGCGGTCGGGTTTTGTCTTTTACCTTCAGTCCGAATAGTAAAGGATTAATCGCTTTTTCTGTTTTTGTATTGCGAATTTCAAAATGCAAATGCGTACCAAATGACCGCCCCGAAGTTCCCATATAACCAATCAATTCGCCCTTTTTCACAGGAATTTCACCCGCCGCAGGATACAAATCTACCCGAAATTGTTCTTGTTCGTATTGACGTTTTTTGACGTATCGCGCAATCGTATCATTATACCGAAAAAGGTGAGCATAGACAGATGTGTAACCATTCGGATGGTCGATATAGACGACATTTCCGTAGCTATTCGGCAAGGCTTTTACCCGCGACACATAGCCGTCTGCGACTGCATAAATATTATCGCCAACTCCCTTCAAAGGCTTGATGTCGATACCTGCATGGAAGTGGTTGGGACGCAATTCGCCAAACGTGCCGGAGAGTTTCATCTCATAACCCACAGGCGAACGGAAGTAGTCTTGCGGATAGGGATTTTTTTGGGTAATGGTAAAAGCAGCACCTAAAACGATGACTGCCAAAACGATGTATTTGATTGTGCGATTCATTGCGGCAAATATAGAAAAAAACATGCCGAGTCGAATGAGTAGAGGAGTAAATGATGAGATGAGTAAATATTCTCATTTTCTGGCAGGTATTTACTTGCTTTTTTGGCAAAAAAACAATATTTTGCCAAAAAATATACATAATGAATGTAACTATTGATAAATTTGGTCGAATTATTCTGCCGAAATCTCTACGTGTTTTGTTGGGATTAACGCCAGGCAAACAAGTTAATATTGAAGTAACTGACGAAGGTTTTATTGCTAAACCTGTGGTTACAATCAAGCCAATTTTAGTGGAAGAAAGTGGTTTTTTATTCGTAAAATACGTTGATGATAATGGAGATGAAGCGGATATAGATGTGGATATAGATTTCGACAAAATTTTACAAGATGTCAGAAATGAACGAATAGATAAATTTATAGAGCCACTCAAATGAAATATTATTTAGATACTAATATCTGGGTAAGTGCCTTTAACCCAAAACATTCGAAAAATAAGGCATCTAAACAATTACTTAAGAATTGTTCAAAACAAAATATTGAAATAGTAACTTCGGGGCATTGTCTTGCAGAAGTTTACTCTGTTCTAACCAAACTCCCCAAAGGGCTTCGTCTTTCACCTCACATGACGTTTAATCTAATTGAATACGATATGATTAACAAATGTCAAATTATAGATTTGACCTATCAAGAATATGCCGAAACGATTAAAGATGCTGCCAACAAAAATTTAATTAGCGGTGCTATTTTTGACGGATTACATGTAAAGGCAGCATTGAAGGCTGGAGTGGATAGAATTTATACTTATAATTTGAAGGATTTTGAAAGGTTTGATATTCCTGAATCGGTTGTTTTGTGTACACCATCTGATTAAAGAACGAACTCCCAAATCATATTCAATCATCATTCATAAACTCTTCCGTTTTCAAGCAATTCTCCGATAAAAGACCAATTTAAAGTATCAAAATCCTCATTATTATCTACCATGCACCTTGCGCCACATTCCAAGTTTTCAAACGGAGTGAAATTATACCAGTGATGTCCTGTTTCTGACTCAATTCCAAAATAACGGTACTCGTTATCGAGTTGTTTTCCTCTCATTCTGTGTAATTCAGCTATCTGAAATTTCAAGACTTCCAGTGTGAACTCAAAAGGCTTCAATGTAGATGTATTGGCCTTATCAATAGATTCACTGATTAATGGATTAGTGAATTTTTTGCTGATTCTGTTTCTATCCGGTGCTTCGTTATAATTGAGCCATTCTTTTTGAAATTCAGCAGGTTCGCTTGCAAAGGATTCTGTTATGATTTTTAACGCTAAGTCGTAGGTCAGTGGTGCGCCTTCATGTTCTCCTACTTTTTTGTAGAGAGCTAAGAGGTATTCCTCCAAATCCCGGTCTTCGTAGTTTGTTGACAAATTATTTATTTTTTCATAAAATTCTTGTGAGTTCATATTTTTTATAATTAAAAATGTTTTACTTTTTTGCGCAAAAATATATTTATCAAATTTTAAGCACCTGTATCCCGTAACAAATTCCCTCAAAATACACTTCCAAAAAATACACTCCTTTCTCCAAATACATCACCTGCACCGCCGCCGGATTTCCCTCCAAAACACCTGAAGCTACACCTTGCCCAAGCGCATTATACAATACATAACTTGCCGCAAGATTTGGCACATCGTCATCCCATTGAATATACAACTCCTCCCGCACCGGATTAGGAAAAACGGTAAAAGGCTGTCCCAAAATCGCTTCCAATTCTGCCACTAAAATCGCAGGGCGTAAGGCAGCAAATTGACGCATATGCGCCACTGCTGCATGATAATCATTCATCGTAGCCGGATAGCCCCAACGCCGGATGTGTTCGGGCATCGCGGGGTCGTAAATTTGCGTGAGCGAATCAATCTTGTGAATCACATTATTCGGAGAAAGCGTATGATTTAAATGATACAAAAAACGCCCATGCAAACGCGCTTTAAAATCAGAATTTGCCAATAATTTTCTCAATAAAATCACAAAAGAAAGGTCGTCGTACTCGTTTGTGAGGGGCGTGATGAGTTCGCGGAATTTACTTTTCCAATACTCGTGCATGGCAGCGTCGCCATCGTTGAAGAGCCACTGCCATCGGGCGTTTGGGCTGCGCTCGCGCCAATATTTGAGATTATTTTCAGGAAAATCCCATAGCTCCAAATACATTTCAGCAATTACAAAATCAATGAAATTATCCACATCCAGCCGGGTCTGCAATTGCATGTAATTTTCGTTGGTAGCGAGGTCATTTTGTTGGACAAAACCCATCATTTCCTGCCATGCCGTTGCCTCTCCGTCAATCACGTCGCCCGACCTTTCGAGCATATCCACCTCATCATCGTCAATGCCATAATTGCTTTGAATATAATGCCTGTCGTGGCGTTCTTTCAGATTAAAAATACCCCAATATTCACCATTTACAAAAGCAACGACGGGCGTAAATGCCTGATAATCCAAGCCCATTTCGCGCACCAATAAATGACACAATTCGTCCTTGAATGGCACATGAAAATTATTCGGATTAGCCGCCCGCAGTACCAAGCGTTTGAATTGGTCAATGTCGTTTTTTTGTTCAAAAAAAGCATAATTAAAATCTTTCGCGCCATAGTCGGTACGTGCGTATAGGCGCATAGATTTTTGTGGCAATTGTCGGCTAAATTGCCCGTGCATCCGTACCCCGATATTTTGTGCCACTGCCAAGGCACCATCTGCCTCAAAATATTCTATGTGAAGGGGGCGTTCCCACTCGCGTCCGCGTTGATAATAATTTCCGGTGTTCAGATTACCTCGTTCAGCCAGATTTCCGGGTACGTGTATGCCCTCCGTCGAATCGAAAAGATGCTGCGCCTCCGTCACCAAAGAAATTACCGGAAAAGGATAGCGCGTATTGCCATTTTCATTCACAGCAAAAGACAAGGTGCGATAGGGCGTAATCCGCGCCCCATCCACAAAAGCTGCGACCCGCAAAATGGTCAATTGAAAGACCTCGCCTTGTGGTACTTGCCAATATTCGGGTGCGGTAGGTATGGCGGCAAAGTGTGGCGGAGTTGTTTTTTCATCTACCAAAACAGGCG
>CALHBW010000092.1 GCA_937930625.1 uncultured Saprospiraceae bacterium
ATTATACAATTTTGCAATTAGAAATGTTTTTTATTTCGACAAAATACATTTTTTTAGCGATAAAAGAAATAACGCGATTTTATAAATCGTCACCTTAAATCGGAGGACGATTTGCAAAATCGCGTTGCGTGGTTATTTGCCGAAGGCAAAAACAAATTTAAACTTCGTTTTAAACTTAATCTTAAACTTTTTTAGCCGCCTGTTTCGCGTTTGAGTTGTGCAAATTGAGTGGTCCAAAGTTCTTTTTGGTCATCTACTTCATCATCATCGCAATAGTCTTTAAGTAACATAACAGTCTCGCCGGTTACTGGAGATTTGGAGAGTTTGATTTCAAGATACTCATCTGCGTCTCTGTCTTCCCATTCAAATTTGAGGTATTCGTTTTCGGTGTGTTCGACCAGTCTGGCAATTTCTTCCGCGCCATCCCAACTGTATGTAAATTTGCCTTTCTCAATATCCACCTCGTCACAAAACCAACGAATAAGACAACTGGCATCGGTCAAAAATTTGTAAATTATAGTCGGTGAAGCTCTGAAAATGAACTCCATGTCAAAGGAAACTCGTTCCATACTTTTTTCAATTATTGATTAGTGTAGGCAATGAGTAAATGAGTAGATGAATAAATGAGTAAATGTTTTGTTAATACGATAATATTTTACTGGCGTATTTCAGCATTGTCGCATTATCTATTTACTCATTTATTCATTTACTAATCTATTCATTTCCATTGACCAATCTGCTGAGTTTGTAACACAAAGTAAAATTTAATCATATCTACATTTAAAGGGATAAAAATATTTATAGAATAAGTTCTACTGCATGTTTTTATTAAAAAAATATTTAAAGTGTTGGGTACAATTAAGAATAAAAAAACGATTTTTCCAAATTTTAGTGAACTAAAAAACAGAAAAACCCATTGTACACTATGTAAATTAGCAAAGAACACAATAAACAGAGGTATAAACCTTAATAAAAGGTATAATTATTTATTATAAAGCCTGTCACACTTATAAACTATTTTGAATTTTTATTGTTCAAAAATTGCTTTATAGGGACGATTCCCTTATTTTTGTGTGATTTGCAAGAAAATCCATATTATTATTTGTGTAAGTTTCATTGTGAAAAGTATAAGGGCTGATATTAAGGGTGAGTTTAGATTATTTATTTAACTTGAACTTTCCCGATAGCTATCGGATTAAACTTAGGCTTCGCACTGATTCAAAAACCTGCCGCTACTACATGAGACAATTAAAAATCACTAAGTCAATTACTAATCGCGAGAGTCAATCGCTTGAGAAGTATCTTCAGGAGATTGGTAAGGTCGATTTGCTGACGCCGGAAGAGGAAGTCGAACTGGCTAAACGCATCAAGCAAGGCGACCAACAAGCGTTGGAAAAATTGACTAAAGCGAATCTTCGTTTCGTGGTATCTGTTGCAAAACAATACCAAAATCAAGGTCTTTCTTTGAGTGACCTGATTAATGAAGGTAATCTTGGCTTGATTAAAGCCGCACAAAGATTCGACGAAACGAGAGGGTTTAAATTCATCTCATACGCAGTTTGGTGGATTCGACAATCCATTTTGCAGGCTTTGGCTGAGCAGTCGCGTATTGTGCGATTGCCCCTTAACAAAGTAGGCTCACTCAACAAAATCAACAAAGCTTTTTCACAGTTGGAACAAGAGTACGAACGCGAACCATCTTCGGATGAACTCGCCGCACTGCTCGAAATCAATACCGAAGAAGTGGAGACGACGCTGGGTGTGGCTGCACGACACGTATCTATGGACGCACCTTTCGTGGAAGGAGAAGACAATTCGCTGCTCGATGTCTTAGAGAATGGCAATACGCCCGGAGCTGACCAGCAATTGACTTACCGCGAATCGCTACGTAGAGAAATTGAACGTTCACTAGGTACACTCACTGACCGTCAGGAAGATGTGATTAAGTTGTACTTTGGTATTGGCGTGGAACATCCGATGTCCCTCGAAGATATTGGTGAGAAATTTGGTCTTACCAGAGAACGTGTCCGTCAGATTAAGGACAAAGCCATCAACAAATTGCGTACTACTTCAAGAAGTAAATTGCTCAAGTCATACTTGGGCGCGTAATCAACGCAATCAAACACCTATACATTGCGGAAAATATTTAGCAGCACAGTCGTTTCGGCTGTGCTTTTTTTATGGCAAAAGGAAAGCGAAGTTATCTTTTATCGTGGAGTGGAAGGGTTCTAATTCGGCTTGATTTTCGTCAAGCAGTATTTTTATCAATTCTTTTTGTTGATTTAATGACAAGTCTCGCAGAGCCATTTCTATCCGTTCAATAGCATCTACTCTTTTTTCTACCAAACCTGAATTATTCAAATTTAACCGATTGCAAGTATATCCAACTCGTTCAATATCAGCTTTATCTGTTGTTTTAGATTCAACAATACCAGAGGCATTGTAAAAGAAAAGGGCGGTGTTGTCTTCCATTGGATTGAGCATCAAATGATAATCAACAGGCGCATAGGCGTGTCGGCTTCGTTCTTTGGCGTGTCCGCATTGCATTTTTATTGTGTTACTGGCTATTTCGCCCTGACAAGACAAGAGGAAATTGTCGTAATCATAAATTTTATCCTTATAATCACTTTGTTCGCGGAAGTGTTCGATATGTGAATGAGAAGTGAATTCGCTTATAGTACATTCGCAGTAACAACATAATTTTCTTTGGGCTTCTATAAGCGTAGCAGTTACCACTCTTCGTTGCTTTGTGCTTGGGTCGAACTTTGATTTTACTTCTCCATTGTTTACTCTTTGTTGTTTGGCTTTCAGTTGTTCCAAAACGTCCGTTTGCAATGGAAGTTTTATGATATGTCTCATTTTCCGATAGCTTCTAACCGTCTTAATGCCAAACGAATACGTCCGCGTTCGTTTGAGTTGGGGTCTATTTTTTTTAATTCTTCCCAAAGTTCTTTTCCACCTTCTGTTTCGTGCATTCCTTTTTCTATGAGGCGCAAATATTCATCTACCATTTTGCCGATGCGATTTTCACGCGGATTGGTTTCCATGATTTCTGATAAGACGTAATTTACCGAATGTCCCTTAGCATATTGAGGGTGATAGGCATTGATTTTACCATTTTCAGGTTTCAATAAAAAGACACTTTCCGGCTTCGCCGAACCAATAATATGCGGCGAGTGTGTCGCCAATATTACTTGGTTATTTTCGCCGATATTCGAGTAGAATTTGAGAATTTGCTGCTGCCAAGTTGGGTGGAGGGAGTCTTCGGGTTCGTCTATGATTATCATGGAGTTGTTGATGTTGAGGTTTTTTAATATAAAGCCTAAAAAATATAAGCGCTTTTCTCCACTCGATAAATCGTCAAAACTAATTCTATTTCCATTTGAACTTTCAAAGATGAGTTGGTCATCATTTAAATGAACAAGTCTTGAATTAATTTTAATCCCTTCAAATATTTTATTTAGCAAATTGATTTCTTGCTCTACAATATGTCCAGATGGAATATCTCCATTATTAAAAACCTGATTGCGAATATGCTTAATAATATAACGTTCCATTTCCTCTTTGTGGGCATTTAATGAAACTGTAAAAAGTAAAGCTTTGTCTATTACTTCATTATTATTGTTTGCAGGGCGAAATATAGCTCTATCTAAAGTCGGGGGAAGCTTATAATCAGAATTTGGCACAGGTCGTGTGACAGATACATTTTCAGGTATCCCTACTCCCTTCATAATTCTAACTTCTACAAGATTTGGAGTTCTTTTATTATGAAAATAGCTAAAATGGTAACCATTCAAATTATCAATTGTATCATCATCCATTAAATATGAAAAGGCATATGCAGTGTCAGCATCAGGAAAAGAAAACAAAGCATAATTCTCTTCATTATCATTTGGCTTTTTAGCCAACGTATCCCGAATAAACTCCAACACCGTAGTCTTCCCACTCCCATTCACCCCTGCGATGACGATTTCATTCAGCGTCTCACCGTTTTCGTCGGTAAAATCCAGTTCGAGGTCATCAAAGACCTTATAATTTTTAAGATGTAATTTTCTTATTTTCATGTAATAATGAATGAGTGAATGAATTTTGAATGAATGAATTATAATACACCAATGCAATAATGAAGAAAATATTGTAGCATTATCGCATTGATATTCATTCTTTCATTCAAAATTCATTCATTGCTCACCAAAGTTACGAAACGAAGCCCAACAAATCAAGCGAATTATTGCTCCAACCGCCGCTTCATATTCAACAGCGTATTATAGGGCGTATCGACTACCGCAGAATTGGCGAGCCAATCGGGAATACGACCGCCGGGGCTGGCGTGTACTTGCTGGAGGACTTCTACCGTGCCGTCGCCATTCGGTGTGATTTTCCAAAAACCCGTCATTTTCGGAATACGAACTACACCATTTTTCGCTTTAATATAATCGGGTAAAGCGGTCATATTGAGGTAAATCGAACCATTTTTTTCGACCACTTTAGTTTGCACAATTGCCTCTCGGTCTTGCACGGGCCAAGGCGCATCTGTGAGCGAAATACCTATAATATCGTTTTCATTATTTGTTTTTAAAATGCTGGATTCTATGCAGTTATGTTGCCATTCGGTATATGAAGGGAGATCTAACAAGAGTTTCTTGGCAGCGTCCGCTGTGGTACGAATATTGACAATACCTTTAAATTCTTTCAAAGGCGAACCTTCTATCGGGCGGGTATAAATCTGTACACCGTTTTTATCTTTTTTGAGTGTCCATTTAGCCTCAAATTCGGGCATAATAAAAGCCGCAAAAAGAAGAATAGCAAATGTAGGGAGATAAAATATTTTTAAATCTTTCATTGATTATGCTGAATGAATTTTTGATTGAATGATTTTTGATTTTTGATTGTGAAAAAGTTTTGAATGTAAGCAATCAAAAATCACTAAATGAAAAATCAAAAATCGCTCCAATCAATGCCCGGTCTGCGCTCGCCACGCGTTCATATTGTCGATATTTTTCTGAAAATGAAGCACCTCGTTGGTCATATCAAAAGCAGCAAGGTTGCCATATCCGGGAATATAAGTGCCGTAACATCCTGCATCGATATTAAGTAATTGCTGTTTAGGTAGCTGTTCCAATAGGAATTCAACTTGAGATTTTGTCTGGGGTGTATGTCCATAAATGACACGGCGACTGCCCAACCAATCCATATCAGCTTGAGTTTCCCAATCACGGCTCCACGTCATACCATAAGTATCTTTGAGTGGATCTACTGCGCCAAAATTTAGTCCGGCATGTACCAAGATATAGTTATCCACCTCAACATAATATGCCAAACTTTCCATAAATCTAACATATATATCAGGTATCTCGGTAGGATAATCTACGGTAAAACTATCCAGTGTCATACGTCCACCATATGTCAGCCAACTGGACAACCTTCCTCGTCCTTTGATACATTTTAAGAAAACTTCTTCGTGGTTTCCGATTAAACACCGAACTTTGTAGCCCTCGTTTAGCAACTCAAAAATAAAATCAAATACCTGCTTTGAGCCGGGACCTCTGTCCACATAATCACCCAGTAAGTATAGTTCGTCTTCCTTGGTGAGTTGTAAGACATCGCGCACCATTTTTTTGAACGTTAAATAACAACCGTGAATATCTGAAATAGCAATCTTCCGCATGAACTGATTGATTTTTGATTGGTTTTTATCGAAAAATTTATCTAATTATTAAAATATTGAAAATAAACGAGCTGTAAAGTGTTTTTGCATAATTGAAAATTACACGGTAACATCAATATGTTCGCCAAATTGAAAATTGATAATTAATTTATTTTTTATTTCATAAAAAACTTAAAATTAAATAATTACAAATTATAAAATAAAATTAGTTATCAATTATACATTCTCAATTCTCAATTTGGCGAAGACATT
>CALHBW010000093.1 GCA_937930625.1 uncultured Saprospiraceae bacterium
TACCATCTTGGCTGCTTCTTTTACACTTATTTTCCGCCTTGAAATCAGTTATTTATCCCGATAAACGCCTTCTTTCAAGACGAAAACTAAGTATAAAATAACCTACCCAAGATGGTAAACTTATTTATGCCGCGTTCCTAATACAAACTTTCAGTAGTTAATAATTTATTTTTTATTGCATTTAACAATAATCCATGTGTTATATTTATGAAGAATGTATTGCATTAATAATTAATTTATCAATTAAAAATAGAATGAGTGCTGTAATAAACTGATAATCAATTCAATAAAATAATCAACATATGTACATACTTATACACAATATGTAGCTGACATATAATTGACATTCATATGCTTTTAACTTATGGTGTCCATAAGTCTCTTGCAATCTGTTAATGTTTAATGGATATCGAATTAATAGCGTGTGGAAAGCGAGAACATCGCCGAAATGTATGATAAGTAGAGAAGAAAAGTAAGTGAGTGCAGATGCTAGACGTGCAAGGGTGGAAAAGTGGGAGTTGCCGTTTTAAAATAACGACAAAAGTTAATCTGCTAATCCATTTGAATTCTTTCCTTTGTATTTCAGTTTAAAACCATACACTTTTGCTTTAATGGGGTGACAAGCTAAAGTGGTTTTCAGATATTTTTTTGGGCGGCTTTACGAAAAAACCTGTAAAATAATGCTTTTATACTGTGAAAAATCGTTGAATTTATTTTGGCTTCAAGACATAAATTTGATGATTATTAACAATTTGAAGTAGTGGCAAAAAAATCACATGTATGATTTTTTAATTTAAAAATTCTTGATTATCATTGAAAAAATGAACAAATTATTAATAATTAAACAAGTTTATTCTCAAAGACGGAGGCAAGATATTGATTAAGTTTTACTTAACAAAGTATATTTTTTTTTTTGACAAAAATATGCAATTTAAAAAATCCCAAAATTCTAAGCATCAAATTCCAAATTCCGAGGTTTTTTATTTAGGGCACTACGGTGAAAACTATGGGTAAAATTTTAAAGCGTAGATTATTCCAACGGGTTTTAACCCATTGTGAGACGGGGCAATGGGTTATAAAACCCGTTGGAAGCATTTTAGTTTTACTGACCCACACTTTTCACCGTAGTGCCGCCTTATTTAGAGCATGTTTGAAATTTTTCAAATCTATTTCTTCTGCTGTTTTTGTTGCAGCTCATCAAAAACCTTCTTCAATTTCACAGCAGGCTCATAATCTTTATCTGCCTGAAGTGCTTGATTCAATTTTGTCAAAGCAGTTTGCCCGTCGCGATTCAGATACGCGCCTTTTGCTTCAAGATACAAACCAACAGCGCGTTTGCCTTGCTGCTGTGCAAGTTGCGCTCCCAAGGCAAATGCTTGTGGCACATTACCATTGTGTTTATCATGCAATTCTACATATTCCAATGCCTTTGCGGGATTTGATTGCGCCTCAATTTGTGCGAGGAAGAAGTAAGCATAGCTGTATTTATAATTCGAGGCAACAGCTTTTTCAAATGCAGCTTTTGCCTTCGGTAAATCTTGCATAGCAGCATAAGTACTGCCTTGCAAACCCAAAACAGTTGTATGTTCGGGATTTATTTCCAGTGCTTTACCAAAAGCATTCAAAGCTTTTTGATTGTCACCTATTGAACGATAACATTCTCCCAAACCAATCCACGCGCTTTCGTTTTTAGCATCCAATTGAACTGCTTTTTCAAAATACCCGATAGCTTCCTGCCAATTCTTTTCCTTCTTCGCTAAGAAACCTTTATGGGCATCGTCACTGCGGCGTTTCGTTACCGCACCAATGGTCGTATTCCCGATTTTTTCGGCATAAATCACATCACTGGGGGGCCAGGCATTTTCGATATAGCTGCGGTCAATATGTCGCGAATACCACAGCCCGTATTCCCACGGACGGTCTTGCCTGTCGTGGTAGCGCACATAATATACTTTCAGGTTTGGGACACGTCGTGCGAGATAATGCACCACCGGTTCGGCGCAGTTTGTTGCAAAAATAACCTCGGGTAATTCCGCTTTGATTTGTTCATCAGATTTTCCGGCTTGTACGGCTTCCCAACCTTGTTTCGCTTCGGGTATATTCTCAATCACCCAATCACTCAAACCCTTCATCGAAGTCATCCAGTAATCCGTTTCGTATTTGCCGAAAGCATTATCCACTCCGCCAAATATTTCATTGAAATAAACGTATTGGTAAGGATGATTTTTGACCATAAAAATAGTAGGCAGTGCGAGTAAAATTGCCAATGCCCCACCAACTACATATTTTCCTATTTTACTGGGAATCAATTCAATAAGCATACTAAATCCCCAAGCAGAAAGTATCGCCAAAATCGGATAGACAAACAAAAAGTGTCGCATTCCATCGTATAATGACGAATCTTTAATTACTGCATAAACGATAGGAAATACACCCGCGAAAACCATCAGCGTGAATGTGAGTATGTTTATTTTTTTTCGTAAAATAAAAAACAAAATTAACGAAAGAATCAAACCCGTCGTAAAGAAAATCGGCGAGCCAATTGCCATCCATTTCGGGATATAGTACCACGGAACGACCTCCGACCAAATGCGTTTTCCTTCAAATAGAATCTGAATCGCCGTGTCAAAATCTTCCATTTCATTGAGGGCTTTGAGTGGATTCGTCAAGGGAGCTTTTCTTGCCCAGGGCCAGAACAATTGCCCGCCAAAATAACCTGCCACACTCACCAATAAACCTATTCCCGTGATTTTTGTGAGGTGTTTTATATTGGTTAATTTCGCTCGTAATTCGGGCTTCCACAAATGCGCCACGCCCACAAAAAACCCGAAATAGGCTATCAATAACAAACCACCAACCCGCACATTTATCGCCAATGCAATGCCTACTGCCAACCACAGCATCGTTGCCTTGCTTGGATTAGGTAATTGTTTGACAAATTTGAAAATTTGATACAGCGTAAATATAAATGCAGCCGCAAATGGAATATCCTTCGGATTATTCATCGAATGTCCAAAAATACGCGGTGAGAGTGCCAAAAATAACAAAGTCAGGAACGCTACACGCCAACTTCCTGTAACCTGTTTCGCCAGCAATCCCGCAAAAAGTATCATCAGAAAGCCCACCAATGAATTGACCAAATGCCGAAAGTCGTAAATATCACCAAATCGACGATTGGGCGCGTGAAAAGCGGGTTCTTCTCTGTCGGGATATGCCTTGCCGTTTTTGTCCTTATAATAAGGTGCTGCAGGGTCAGAAGGCGGATTGAGGCGCGAAGTCGCATAATCGAATAATCCACCGTAATATTTTAGGTTTTTCCACTTGAGATAGCTGTCGTCTTTGCCATCAGTGGCATTATGTTTCAGGATTTTATCGCCATAAACGCGCTGTGTATGCTCGTCGCCCGTCATTCCGTAATCCGAACTTACTAGAGGCATTAGCAAGAATAGAAACGCCGCAGTCGCAACAAATAATAAGCGAAAGATTGACGACTCCTTCCCTACTCCCGATCCACTTTTCAAGTCTTGTAAAGGCTTCCGAATAAACCAATCCCATTTGACGGAAAGTGAAATAAAAAGTGCTTGAAAAAACATGCGGAAACTATCGCGTGCGGGAGATATTTTTGTGCCTTGTACGTCTTCCCAAGTGACGGGCATTTGGCGTATGGGTGTACCTTGCAAGTTGGCTTTGTAGAGCAATTCGACATCATGCGCCCAACCGCCTACGCGGAGGCTTTGGAACAAATCTTTGGCAATCGCGACAGGGTATAATTTGAAGCCGCATTGGGTATCTTTCAGGTTAAGTGAGGTGAATAATTGGATGATAAAATTGAAAATAATGCCCATCAAGCGGCGGGTAGGTTCACCTTTTATCGTAGAATCGGGATGCTCGCGTGAACCAATAAGAATTTCGTCGTCAGAGAATGTTTTGCTGGGTAATTGTTGCAGCCAATTTGCTAATTCGAGTGGGCTTGTCGCCATGTCTGCATCGAGCGTGAGGATGTGTGTACCCGTAGCTGCTGCGACGCCGCGTTGGAGGGCTGCGCCTTTTCCGGCGTTTTTTTCGAGGCTAATCACTTGACAATGAGGAAGATTTGCGGCTTGTATCTTTTGTGCGGTATCGTCTGCGCTGCCGTCATCTACAACGATAGTTTCGTAATCGCCTTTCCATTTTTGGTCAAATTGTTTGAGCGCATTGACGAGTAGCGGTACACGTTCACTTTCATTATAACAAGGTATGACGAGAGAAATCTTACCTGCGAATGATGGTGCTTGTGTTGTCGTAACTTGCTTTTTGGGGCTTTGTTTTGGCTGCTTTTTTTTCTTGCTCATAGATGTGACCGCTTAATTTGGGGGCTAATTTACGGTTTTTTTGGGTCATCATCCAAACTTAAACTTGCCCGAATCCCAATGCTTCCAAATCGCCACGGCATCTTGCGTGGCTTCGCTGCCTTTTACATTCTGTAATTTGGAAACGCCAATATCTATGACTCTTTCGCTTTCTTTTTCACTAACTTCGAGAATGACCTCCGGCGAAGTAGGATTTTGATTACGGTCTGACAAATCCAACACATCTATTTGAATCACAGACGTTTCGCCACGTCTATTTTTGCTTTCTATTTCCGCTTCAAAAGGAAATTCCAATTCATCTGCCATATAATGAAACCAGCCCATGATAACCTCATCCTCATCTTTGGCATCTACTATGATTTCCATCATGATAATTTCGTTCATCTTTGCTTCCGTCAAGCCTGTTTCGCTTACAGCCGTGCCTTCGTCTGTATCTTCCAACTCAAATTCAAAATCCCCTCTGATTTCGCGGCGCACCCATGCTTCGTATTTTTTTTGTTTAAATTTGAACCAATCATCCCGCGAATCGCTGTGATCTATAACATTTTTAAAATTAGCAAACGGACGCCTACCGTTCAATGCCTGCATTAAGCTTTTTTGCAACCTTCTATTCCGTACTTGGTCAGCGAAATCTTCCATGATAGGATAGGACTCCCCTGACCGCATTGGTTCTATTTTAACATAGCTAAATATATCACTTTCAATTGCTTCTACATCTTTTTCCCACAATTCAGTATCACCATACATCATCATTTCTTCATTTGGAAGTTCTTTTACTACGCCTGTTTTCTTGTGGATGTAACAGACCATGCCCATGTCCAGTGTTTGGGCTATACTATTAATTTGTTTTTGTGATAATTTCATATTTTAAAAAAAAAGGCTCATCTAGGAATTTAGTGGAACGTAAAACGATTTTGTAAATCGTCTTGCATTGAAATTGGAGGATGAGCGTAAGTCGTCGGACATTTTCAAAATGTCAGATCAGACGACAAGATTTCTTTGTTATCTATTTAAAATCAATTATTTACAAAATAAAAATAAAAAATTTGTTTGTAAAATAATTTAAATTCAAACGTAAATCTATCTCGTCTGACATTTTGAAAATGTCCGACGAGTGGGTTTTCCACCAAATTCCTAGATGAGCCTCATTTTTAATAAAAAAATATTTATAATTTAAAATAAAGCGACCTGTAATGACTACTTTAGTTGTCAAGTGAAGATTCCATGAGATGGTTAAAATAGTCTTTATGGTAGCATTAATTTATTTAATTTCGTTCATTTACTTGTCAATTTTAATTTTTAGCGAATAAATTTGTCGCTTTACGTGATGATGTAGAGGAAATTCATGAATTTTCTCTACATCACAAACTAATAAATGGTCGATTCGGAAGCATTATCTCATTCAATATTTCTTGCCTCTAATGGTTCAAGTCACAAGTTTTGGACAGTTTTTACTTCGTTCTTTTTCGCCTGAATTTCGTTAGAGAACCGCTCGTTTAGCTCGGCTAAAGTCACGAACCTCTGCCTCATTCAGACAAAAAATAACTCGTCTAAACTATCCAA
>CALHBW010000094.1 GCA_937930625.1 uncultured Saprospiraceae bacterium
TTATTTAAACTTCATAAAAAATTAATAATCAAATAAATGCAAGAAATGTTGTCGTCTGCCATTTGTAAAATGTCAGCCGACTAAGGTTTATCTTCCAATTTCAAAAAACACATTATAAAAACGACTTTTCGTTTACCCTGACGAGGTATTTCTATTTTATTGGTTTTTAATTTTTTAAACAATAAAAAAAAATGTATTGTACACGTACTAAGTAGGTGGAAGTACAAGTTTAAGAATAAGTTTAAGTTTATATAAATAATTCATTTTCAGTGAATTATGAAAGTGTCGCTTAGTTCAGTCCAACCACTTACTTATTGGAGGATTTTTTTTATTTTCATTGAAATTTTCATGCTCAACTACACGATGATAAAAATCAGAACATACGAAGACAATGACTGGAAAAGACTCTGCGAAATCCACGATGCCGCACGTATGGACGAACTTGAAGGCTCCGTCGATTTGGCAGCATTCCTAACACTGGAAGCAACAGCCGAAAATGAGGGCTTATTTGATGATGCACTCTATGTCGCATTGCTCGAAAGTGAAGTCGTCGGATTTGTAGCCTTTAGCCCGGACGAGATTAATTGGCTGTATGTTGACCCAAATCATTACAAAAAAGGAATCGGATATGCCTTGCTTAATTTCGCTTTAGAGCGTTGTGAAGATACCGTCGAAGTCTCTGTATTATCCGGCAATACACCTGCCATTCAGTTGTATTTAAAAATGGGATTTAGAATCATTGAAAAGAAAAAAGGAAAACTGGTCGGCAATGAAGCTTTTGACGCAGAAGGACTCATTCTGGAATGGAAAAGATAAATTGGGCTATCCGTCTAAGTTTGCCTAAGCGAATACTCGTCAGACGAATCCCTTTATTCAGTGCGAGTATTTTATGAGACAAAGCACCGCATTTCACAAAAACATTCGTCAGACGAGTAGTACCCGCAAGCACCCTTAGAGGGGTAGTCGATAATCCAGAAATTCAAAAGTCTTTATTTCGATTACACTTTATGATTAATTATATTTTTGCTGCCAAAAGCTTAAAAAAACGTATATACCACTAAATTAAATGTTAGCCAATATGAACATATTTCCCACAAGTTTGCTATAAAATGCTTAATTTGCAGTCTCAAACCGTTGTCAAACACCCGTAACTCACACTTACCTGTCAAACATCATTTTACTTGATATAGCAACATTATATCAATAGTTGCGTATTTTATGTAATCAGTTACCTCAAACAAATTATAAGTGCCGATGGCACTTCTCATATATTTATAGACAAGAGCATGGGGATATAAAACGTCTTGAAGCAAAGCGGTAACTAAAATCCCTCTTTTCTCGTCTTTTTTTTATCAAAGTAAAACTATTCACTAATTAGGAATGATGAGAGAATAAATTTATATTCTTGAGCAGATAGTTTTGTGCTTCCCCGATAGCTATCGGGGTTGCTCTGAAAGCATGAGTTTATCAAGATAAATGATTGATTTCAAAGTGAAAAATAAGTGCAAAAGAAACAGTCAAGGATGTAAATTTATTCTCTCGCCATTCCTTGAGTCAGTGTTCAAGTATAGGTTCAAAATATGTCCTTATTCTTGAGTTTGACTCATTTATTAAAAAGTAGAAGAAATGAAACAAGCTTTACATGCATTGATTTTCGTCCTATTATCGACTACGATGTCGTTCGCACAAACCAATTGCAGCAACATCATTATGCCAACCATTGACATAGGACCACCAATCACAATATGCGACGGTGAATCTACCAACCCTGCGGTAGTCACCACTTCATCGAATTTACCAACGATGGAGTACCTTATCATTGACCTTAACCAGACAGCACTTGACGGCTTAGGTCCTGCGATTATTGGTATTGATGATGACGGAGAATTTGTACCTGCTGACTTAGGTATCAGAGGTGCTGCCAATATTGCTATTGTACCTGTTGCCTACAACATTCAAGACTTTCGCGACGTCGTAGATGCTTCCTTTAACAATATGTATCTGGGCAAGCCCTGTTGTGCATTCGTCGATGCCATTTATCCAAATTTTTGTGCAGCTATGATTGCCAAAGGTTTGACCGATACCAACAATATCAACGGCATTTCAGACATTATCGGAATACTCGATTTGATACTTTTGACTAGCGGGAAAGATTCTGTAGAAGGCTTAGTGTATAAAATTATCTTGTTGGAAAACTTAATCAAAGCCATTCCCGACGAATGTCTTGAGCCAATGAGTATTTGTTATGCCATCAGCCCTACACGACAAGTATATAACATCGTCGAAACACCTACTGTAAATGATGTTTCGGAAACTGCGCCCAATCAAATCACAGTAGATGCGAGCCTCATTAGTGGCGGTACTTTAGAGTATTCACTCTCCCCAACCGGTATTTGGCAAAGCAGCCCTGTATTCAATAATGTACCGCCTATCGGCTTGGTATATGTACGTCAGGCAGGTACGGATTGTGTGATTGCTTTTCCATACCAAACAGCATCTTTGGCGGTTGAATTAGGTGATTTCAAAGTAGCTATACAAGGCACAACCAACCTTATCTCATGGACTACATTTACGGAGACCAATAACGAAGGTTTCTCTATCTATCGCGCTGATGATGGTGTGAACTTTGAAAAAATTGCATGGATAGAAGGTGCCATCAATTCTACCGAAACAAAATCATATCTCTACCGCGATGATGCGCCTTTATTTGGTAAAAACTACTACGCACTTTCTATGGAAGATATTAATGGAAGTACCACCTTCTCTGATGTAGTCGTCGTGAATCGTGAAGAAACAGCCGACCGTTTCAATGTACTTTCCGTACAAAATCCGGTAGCTAACGACATGCTTCAAGTTACTTTTTCAAATAATGCAACAGGAAATTTTGACTACATGATTTACGATGCAAGTGGAAGAGTTGCCATGCGCGGCACAGACACCGTACTTGAAGGTATCAACAACTTTACTGTTGATGTATCACAATTGAATCCTTCGGTTTACATTTTTGTAGCCAACAAAGACGGTTTCAATGTTAGTGAGAAATTTATGATTAACTATTAATAATGAGTGAATTTTGAATTTTGAATGAGTGAATAAATGACAATGTAGGCTACCCATTTAACTTTGCCCAAAGCGAATACTCGTCAGACGAATCCCTTTATTCAGTGCGAATATTTTATGAGACAAATCACTACATTTCACAAAAACCTTCGTCAGACGAGTGCGCCCCGCAAAGTTAGACGGATAGC
>CALHBW010000095.1 GCA_937930625.1 uncultured Saprospiraceae bacterium
CGAAGGAAAGGATAAAGTGGTGATGGTAGATGCTGCGCTATTTGCAATTCGTGAATTGATGGAAGAGCATCAAGAATGCTTGCTTTATGGGCAGGATGTGGGGCGCAGATTGGGCGGTGTTTTCCGCGAAGCAGCTACACTGGCAGAACGATTTGGGGATGAACGGGTGTTCAATACGCCGATTATGGAGGCGTTTATTATCGGGAGTACGGTGGGCATGTCGGCGGCAGGTTTGAAGCCGATTGTGGAGGTGCAATTTGCAGATTATATTTGGCCCGGTATGAATCAACTTTTTACCGAAGTCAGTCGCTCGTGCTATCTGTCAAATGGTAAATTTCCGGTGAGTATGGTGCTGCGTGTGCCGATTGGTGCGTATGGTGGCGGTGGTCCGTATCACTCGTCGAGCGTGGAGAGTGTGGTGTGCAATATTCGCGGTTTGAAGATTGCTTACCCTTCTAATGGTGCTGACCTGAAAGGCTTGATGAAATCGGCTTATTATGACCCAAATCCGGTCGTGATTTTTGAACATAAGGGCTTGTATTGGTCAAAAGTAAAAGGCACAGCAGCCGCAAGTACCATCGAACCGGATGAGGATTATGTGATTCCTTTCGGCAAGGGTCGGATGGCACTCGAAGCTGATGAGGCACATATCCAAGCTGGCGAATCGCTTGTGGTCGTCAGCTATGGTATGGGCGTTCATTGGGCGTTAAATGCTGCAAAAGACTATAAGGGCAAAGTCTCCATTCTGGATTTACGGACTTTGAATCCGCTTGATACTGATTTGATTTACAGCGAAGTACGTAAACACAATCGTTGCCTCGTGGTGACGGAAGAACCTGTGAGCAATTCATTCGCACAGAGTATCGCGGCGCGTATTCAGGAAAATTGTTTTGAATATCTCGACGCGCCTGTACGCACGATTGGCTCGGCAGATATGCCGGCGATTCCCTTGAGTTCTAATTTGGAATATGAAATGATTCCTTCGGCGGAGAAGGTGAGTGTGGCGATTGGTGGGGTGTTGGGGTATTGAGAATTTGTTGTTTTTTTTGTATTTTGAAAAAAATCAACGTGAAATAGAACGCGGATTTAACGGATTGAACGGATGACGCGGATTTTTTTTGTTTTTATTTCCGTTTAAATTTAAACATGCTCTTATCAAAAAATCAAAATCAGAGATATGACTGCATTAGAAATTAAAAATGATGTGCTGCAAATGATTGTCAATACCAATGACAAAGCAGCACTTGAACAAATCAGAGATTTGTTGGAAGAATTATCGGATATTCGCCGTTATAATGCTGCTAAAGCTGCCAATGAACCTTCCTATCCAATTGATGAGGCATTCGAAATGATTGAAGCCGCTCGAAACAAAAATGGCATATCAAGTTAGAGTCAACACAGTTATAAATGATATACAAGAAGGCAATATATTTGCCCCAGTTTAAAATTCTCACAAATTTCTTCTCACAAAATTTGAAATTCAATAAAAGTTCGTACATTTGCAGCGCAGTGGACTTGTACGGTCAGCTCCCTCTGAATCCCCCAGGTGTGAAAGCAAGCAAGGGTAGGAGGTTGTAGCGGCAGGTATGGGTTCCTGCATTTTTTTTTGAGTAAACCTAATCTCTCCTAATCCATCCGATTTTTAACCGCTAACGATAAGATAGTCTAATTTTTCACATACATTCATATGAAATTTTTTATAGATACAGCCAACCTCGACGAAATCAAAGAAGCCAACGAACTCGGCATTCTTGACGGCGTAACGACCAATCCATCCTTGATGGCAAAAGACGGTGTAACCGGAAAAAATAATATCCTCAAACGCTATGTAGATATTTGTGAAATCGTGGACGGTGATGTCAGCGCAGAGGTTATTTCTACTGATTTTAAAGGCATTGTGAAAGAAGGCGAAGCCCTCGCAGAATTGCACGACAACATCGTCGTGAAAGTACCCATGATAAAAGACGGTGTAAAGGCATTGCGCTATTTTTCCGAAAATGGCATTCGCACAAACTGTACACTAGTCTTCTCCGCAGGTCAGGCAATACTTGCAGCAAAAGCAGGCGCAACCTACCTTTCTCCATTCATCGGACGTATTGACGACATTACTTGGGATGGTCCCGGATTGATAGCACAAATCGTTGAGATTTATGCCAACTATGGCTTCGAAACAGAGATTTTAGCGGCTTCCATTCGCAGTCCGCAGCACATTGTCACTTGTGCAGAATTGGGTGCTGATGTCGTTACCGCACCACTCAAAGCTATTCTCGGATTGCTCAATCATCCTTTAACAGATATTGGTCTCGAAAAATTCTTGGCAGATTATAAAAAAGGGAATAAATAATTTTTTTAATGGTTAACGGTCAATGATTAATGGTTAATCACTAACGATAACAATATTTTCGCGCAGCGAAAATCAAAATATTCATCATTCATCGTTAACCATTATCACCTCGGCTATTCACACTGAACACTACTGCTCAACACAGCACCGAAATGAGCAAACATATCATCGAAAAAGAAATCATTGTCGAAGCTTCGCTTGAAGAAGTTTGGGACAGGTGGACAACGGAGCAAGGGATTCAGGCGTTTTTTGCCCAAGATTGTGCAGTAGAACTCCAACTTGGCGGCAAGTATGAAATGTACTTTCTCAAAGATGTCGAACCGGGGCAACGTGGCTCGGAAGGTTGCAAAGTATTGAGTTTCATCCCTTACGAGATGTTTTCTTTTTCATGGAATGCACCACCACAATTTCCCGACATTCGCAGTGGTGATATCTACACTTATGTCGTACTCAATTTTGAAAAAATTAAGCCACGCAAAACCAAAGTGCGTCTGCGTCATTTAGGTTGGCAAAAAGGCAAAACTTGGGATGAAGTTTTTGCCTATTTTGATAATGCTTGGGGTAAGGTATTGACTTGGTTGGCAGAAAGTTTCGAGTAAAAAGTCGAGGCTCATGTAGGAAATCAGGTGGAATGCAGTGTAAATGTGTCCATACTACTCATGAACCTAAAACCAGTACGTCATTCTGAATTTATTTCAGAATCTCCCAAGCCACAAGCACGATGTTGAATGTGAACTAAAAAAATATATTTCACTCAAAAAAACAAGTTATACGTTTTGTACAGCATGGGTTCTCCGTCGTTCGGGAGATACTGAAATAAATTCAGTATGACGGTTGCTTTTTGATTTTTTACCTCATGTATAGTAGTATGAAATGTGTCTTTAAATTTAAGGTAAAGTCTTGGTAGTCAATCCTATAAGGTTTTCGAAAACCTTATAGGATTCGGGCTTGCTTCACATCCCACCTGATTTCCTACATGAGCCAAAGTCGATAGTCCATAGTCCATAGGCAGTCGCGAGTGGGTGTTTCACGTTCACCTATGGACTATCAACTGCTGACTATCGACTCATAAAACCACATATAATTTCTACGATTTCCTTTGGTTTTTCTTCTTGAATAAAATGTTTGGCATCTTCAAAGATGTGAATATTTTCATCTTTCACCTTGAAGGCTTTTTGTAGCATTGGCACTTGAATGTCCGCCAGTAAAAATTTATCCTTTGCTCCCCAGATAATTTGCGTGGGCACATCAATCGTTTCAAACATTTTATGATAATCTTTCATGCGTTCTTCCGTATCAGCGAAGCTGGTAAAAAATTGATAAATCGCTTTATTACATCCTTCCTGCATCGGTAGCCAATAACCGCGTTTGTCTTCTTTACTAAATTTATGTTTGTTCGTACCCGAACGTAAGGTATTATTAATCACTGCTTTACCAATCAACTTTTTATCATATAGCCCAATAATGAACTTGCCCAACCAACCTTTACGCTTAAATCTCACGGGCGGTTTGAAGCCTTCTTCATAAGCAATCGTATTCAAAATCACCAAGCGACTTACGCGTTCCGGTGCTTTCATCATCATTTCCCACGACCACAAACCACCTGCATCGTGCATGACGTGCGTCCATGAAGGGATGCCCAGATGATTCATCAATGCAAGTATTCTATCTCCCTGTTTTTCAGGCTTGTACAAATTGTATTTTTGTGGTTTATCGCTTGCGCCATAGCCCAATAAATCCGGTGCGATGACCCGATAACCACGCTCTGCCAAATCCGCAATCATATGTCGGTACAACCAAGATGAGGTCGGCAAACCATGAATGAGTAGAATCGGCTCTCCTTCACCTACGTCTATGTAGGCAATGTCTCCGCCTTCTACGGCAAGTCGTTGTTGACAACCTCTATGTTCGTCAACCGTTGCATATTTATAAATTGTATTGGCATTCATAGAATATGATATAAAAAGTATTGAAATAATACAGAGAAGATACTTCATTTAAATATAATTTTGATTGAATAAAAATACGCTTTTATGTGTCATGTAAAATGTCCGTTATCGGACGCTTTCATTGGAATAATTCTTGTTAAAAGTAAGCAATATTCTTTTAATTTGAAACGTTAAGAATTACTTAACACACATAATATTCTGTTTTTGTATTTTCTTCAAATTTGAACAGAAATTATTTTCAATTTAAAAATTTACACTTATTAAGTAACGAGTAAATAATTGATTGTCAAATAGTTATTACTTTCAAGTGATAATAAAACAATCAGACCATAAAATAACATTTATCATCCAATATGAATTTTCTGAAATTTTTCATTCCTTTCCTCATCGTTAGTTCTGTCATTTTTCAATCTTGCGGAGACGGTACTGATACAGCACCGATTGAATTTGGCTACGATTATTTCCCGCTTGAAATCGGCAAATACATAGAATATGACGTAGATTCTGTCATTTATGACATTGGTGCAGGTAATAATGTCACAATTAGAAACAACTCAATTCAGGTGCGTGAAGAAATAACGGATTCTTTCCCAGACAATGAAGGGCGATTGGTGTATCGCATTGAGCGTTTTGAGCGCGCAGACGAGACTCAAGAATGGCGCGTCAACGATGTATGGACGGCAGCAGTCACCAACCGACAAGCTGAACGCATTGAGGAAAATCTGCGTTTTATCAAGATGGTTTTCCCTGTGAGCGATAATACAAACCCTTGGGATGGCAACAAATATATCGACGAAAATCTGGTGATTTCCGTAGCAGGTGAGAGTATTTTTATATTCAAAAACTGGCTGTACGAATACCGTACTATCGGCGAATCTCTGAATGTCGGTGGCTTTCCTTTTGATGATGTTGTAACCGTTTATCAGGCAGATGAGGAAAATTTTATTGAGTTGCGGGAGTCTTACGAGCGATATGCACGCGGTATCGGCTTAGTAGAACGTCAAATGCGTATCCTTGATACTCAGTGCATTGCAGATTGTGTAGGGCAACCTTGGGAGGAAAAAGCAGAGAAAGGATTCATTGTGCGCCAGACGATTAGAGATTATAATTAATTCAAGTTGCGAACAACTTGAAAAATTCCAAAAAACAAATCCCAAATTCCAATTTTGACGTGTTTCAGTCGCATTTTATTGGAATTAACTCAAGTTTGCGATTTATCCGCAACTTGAGTTAATTAAAATGATGGGCAGCGAACGGTAAACGGCTACAAATTATAAATTATTAACCTAATGCTTCAATTCATAAATAATTGAAGCACTAATAACATTTATCATCCAATATGAACTTTCCGAAATTTCTCGCTCTCCTTTTTGCAATTAGTACAATATTTTTTCAATCCTGCCCAAGCGGTACCGAAGCAGACCCAATTGAGTTCGGTTACGATTATTTCCCCCTTGAAATCGGTAAATATATAGAATATGATGTGGATTCTATTATTTACGACATTGGTGTCGGCAATACAGTTATTAAGAGAGAAAACTCCATTCAAGTGCGCGAGGAAGTGACCGATTCATTCGCCGACAATGAAGGGCGACAGGTCTATCGCATTGAGCGTTTTGAGCGCGAAAATGAGACGGAAGAATGGCGCGTCAATGATGTATGGACAGCAGCAGCCACCGACAGACAAGCCGAGCGAACGGAAGAAAATCTACGTTTTATTAAAATGGTTTTCCCCGTCAGCGATAACACAAATCCTTGGGATGGTAATAAATATATTGATGAAAATCTCGTCATTTCTGTAGCAGGTGAAAGTATTTTTCTGTTCAAAAATTGGCTGTATCAATATGACGAAATCGGTATTCCAATTGAAGTCAACGGCTTGAATTTTGATGATGTAGTAGAGATTTATCAAGCAGCCGATTCAAATTTTATCGAAATGCGACTTTCCTATGAACGGTATGCACGTGGTATTGGATTGATAGAACGCGAAATACGTATACTTGATACTCAATGTATTGATGATTGCCCGGAGCCGGAGTGGACTTGGGAAGAAAAAGCCGAAAAGGGATTCATCGTGCGCCAAAAGATTAGAGATTATAATTAACTGTGAACGGTAGAAAACTACAGACTACGGGCTATCGACTATGGGCTATTTAGTATATTTTTAACTGAATTTTATCGAAGAAAATGAGCAAATTGGGTGGGATAGTGTTATGTTTGTGTAATGTCGTTTGTTCTGTCTCTATAAGAGATTGGTTTTAAGAAACATAGAACGAGCAAAGTACTCAAACAAAACACATTATTGAATTTTTTAAACTTAAACTTAATATGGCAAGAGGACGCTTAACCGGATTCACTCGATTTGTACTCGCAATGATTATCATTATTCCACTCGCAATTGTGGG
>CALHBW010000096.1 GCA_937930625.1 uncultured Saprospiraceae bacterium
CATACTACTATACATGAACCTAAAACTAGTACGTCATTCTGAATTTATTTCAGAATCTCCCAAGCCACAAGCACGATGTTGAATGTGAACTAAAAAAATATATTTCACTCAAAAACAACAAGTTATACGTTTTGTACAGCATGGGTTCTCCGTCGTTCGGGAGATACTGAAATAAATTCAGTATGACGGTTGCTTTTTGATTTTTTACCTCATGTATAGTAGTATGGACACATTTACACTGCATTCCACCTGATTTCCTACATGAGCCAGATTTTTTATAAATTCTTAGATAAGCCCAAAAAAATCATGAAAAATGAAATATTTTTTTGTGTATTTTTTGTGTATTTGAGATTTGAACTTACGCCGGATAAGTTGCCACCAGCGGCTTACTCACCCATTTATTCCCTTTAATATAAAAGCGATATGGCAGTAAAGCACTCGCTCCTGCCGTTCCCATCCCCACACGCATACCCGCGAAGATGTCTGATTCTGCGACTACCTCTCCCCTATCTTCAATCCAAATCAGGTCGCTTTGCAGGTCGGTCGTATTGTGTTTTTTGTGAATGCCGAGTGCTTTCCCTGTTGAACCGGGTCCGGCGGTAAGAGCGGGTTTTACTTTCTCATAATTACGACGAATGAGCATATCTTCAATCCCTTCTGTGGGTTCTATTGCGCGTATGAGAATGGCATGTGGCATCTCCTTTTCCCCCGTAATTACATTAAACAAATGATGGATCCCATAACAAATATACACATAGGCAATACCGCCTTCCATATAAAACGGTTCGGTACGTGGCGTGCGGACACCATTCTTTGCGTGGCAGGCTTGGTCGTCGGGTCCGCGATAGGCTTCGGTTTCCACGATTTTACCTGCGGTGCGGATGCCGTCAATTTGCGTAATCAGGTATTTTCCGAGCAAATCTTTACTGATTTGTAGAACATCCTCCCTTGTGTAAAATGACTTACTTAACTTCATCAATTGGGTATTGAGCTTTCAATCAAAAATCTAAAACTCACGTTTCTGTTAATTTCTTTGACTTATCAAATTATTGAAATTCAAGCAGAAGTACATAATTATTTTAGGATAGGAGTACGAATTTGAAAGATTTAACTGATAATTACGGATAAATTTATCGGTAAAAAAATCCGTTGAATCCGTCAAATCAGTATTATCTGTACTCCTATCCTATCAAAATTTGAACTCGAAAAAATTTAACAGAAAAGAGAGTCTAAAATCACTTCATCTCCATTTCTAAATTATAAAACATAAAACTCATAACGTCTGCCCATTCTTCGATTTCTTGTTCAGTATTGGCAGCTCGGTGTCCTGCGTCTTTCATCACACGAATAAGAACAGGATTTTCGCCTTTATGTCCGTCCTGAAGTGCAGAGGTAAATTTGTAGGAGTGAGCAGGTACAACTCTATCATCGTGGTCGCCCGTAGTCACGAGCGTAGCAGGATATGATGTACCCGGCTTGACATTATGAACGGGCGAATAACTCAATAAATATTTGAGTTGTTCTTCGCTGTCATCCCTTGTGCCATAGTCGGTAGCCCACGCGCCGCCAATCGTAAATGTATGATAGCGCAACATATCCATCACACCAACGGCAGGCAAGGCAACTTTGAACAGTTCAGGGCGTTGTGTCATGCACGCACCTACGAGCAAGCCCCCGTTCGAGCGTCCGCGAATAGCGAGCTTATCCGGCGAAGTATAATCCTGATTAATCAAAAACTCGGCTGCGCTGATAAAGTCATTAAAAACATTTTGCTTTTGGAGTTTTGTACCTGCTTTGTGCCATTTTTTGCCGTACTCGCCACCACCGCGAATATTGGCAACCGCATAAATACCGCCATTTTCAAGAAAGACCGTATTCGCCGCAGCAAATCCCGGCAAAATACTAATATCAAAACCTCCGTAACCATACAGTAAAGTCGGATTGCTACCATTTTTTTGTATGCCTTTCTTATGCGTGATAAACATCGGAACTTTTGTACCATCATAACTCTCATAAAACACCTGTTCGGTTACATAATCGTCCGCATTAAAATCCACCTTTGGAGCTTTAAATACCTCCGACTGCCCGGCTTCAATATCGTATATATATATGGTATTGGGTTGTTTGAACGAAGTAAAATTATAAAAAGCCAGCTTATCGCCACGTTTACCGCTAAAGCCATCCACCGTACCAATGCCGGGTAATTCCAACGCTCCTTCTGCCCTACCATTTTCGGAAAAAATCTTGACTTGGCTTTTGGCGTCTTTGATGTAGGTTGCCATAATTTTACCTCCGACCAAATCCGCACTTTCAAGTTTTTCTTTGGCTTCAGGAATAAGGTCGCGCCAATTGCTTTCTGCCGGGCGTTTGGTGTCAATCGTAATCACGCGCATATTGGGTGCATCATGATTGGTCAGGACAACAAGTTTGTCGCCGAAATTATCCAATACCCTAAAGTCATTGTCAAAACTCTCCACGATAGGCGTAAAATCTTCCTGATTTTTACTTAGGTCTTTGAAATAAAGTGCATTGCCGCTCGTCGATTTTCTGGTAGATAACATAAGGAAACGTTCATCCTCTGTCGTCCGCGCACCTACCAGCAAGTCGGGATTGGCACGGTCAATAAACACCAACTCATCGTCGGCTTGCGAAGTCCCTAATTTGTGATAATAAATTTGATGAAATTCATTCTTCTCGGAAAGTTTATCACCGCCTTTTGGTGCTTTGTATCTTGCATAAAAGAAGCCATCGTCTTTCCAAGACATCCCCGAAAATTTGACCCATTCCAGTTTATCACTCAAAGTGTTACCGTTTTCCAAATCTTTTATGCGGATGGTACGCCAATCCGAGCCACTTTTCGATGTGCTGTATGCGAGATAACGCCCATCTTTTGAAAAGCTGTATATATCAAGCCCTACTGTGCCGTCAGACGAAAATTTGTTGGGGTCAAGCACTACTTTAGGTTCGGATTCCAAATCATCTTGCACGTACAAAACATTATGATTTTGCAAACCGTCATTTTTGAAAAAGTAATATTTATCATTTTCTTTAAACGGCGTTCCGAATTTTTCATAATTCCACACTTCGGTCAGCCGTTCTAAAATATCGTCGCGAAAAGGTATATCATCCAAATAACTAAATGTCAGGTCATTTTGCTTTCTCACCCAAGATTTGGTTGCGCCACTATTCGCATCTTCTAACCAACGGTAAGGGTCGGCTACTTTCACTCCAAAATACTCTTCCACAATGGTATCTTTTCGAATATTTGGATATTCATAAGTTACGTCTTCCATTTCTACATTATTGTTTTCTTCTGCCTGTTCTTGATTGCTTGATTTCCCGCAGGAAACCATAAAAATTCCGATAAAGGCAAATTGGATTATCAGTCGATAGTTCATAGTTGATAGTCCATAGTTCTTACAGAAATCAGACGGCTTTGGACTGATAACCGTAAATTGGAATAGTTTTTTCATACTCTATTTGAATTGTTTTTTGTCAAATTGAAAATGATGAATTTTGAATTAACAATTAGAACGATATTTTAATTAATAAAGAATTAATTTTAAACATTTTACAAAGAAATAATTTCGTTAATTATCTTTTCTAATTTCAATTTTCTACTTGACATACATATTGTTGTGTTAATAGGGCATTACGATTAACAATTTTAAACTTTTTTTATGTAATTTTACGATTTAAATTGTTAAATAACGTAACACAGACATTCCCGTCTGTATCGCGTAATAACACAGAATAGAATTTCGACCTCTATATTTCGCTTTTTAATTATTTATAAAATACTGATTAATATTTTTTTTTAATAAAATTAATTCGTATAAATAATTCATAAAATTATAATTATTTTAATAATATAAAAATAATTATTCAGAATAATATCTGTGTTCGAGAATTTTGTTTAACATTTAAATTTGAAACAAAAATCATATGCCGCATATACAGACAAGAATGTCTGTCTTACGGTACTATTAAAAGTTTCCGATACGAACGCTCGTGCGAATCCGATGATTTGAAACGAGCCACAATTTTACTAAAAACATTTATTAATGAGTTCTAAAAAGCTCTTATTTATCATCAGCCTTGTCATTTTGGTGAGTAGTCTGATGTCATTTAATGTCAATCCCATATTAAATTTTGATTCTAACACTTCTCCCGTTTTAGTCAAAACTGATACATTGCCAAGCGATATGCAGGAGCGCGTAGCCGAGCTTCATCGCAAGCGTGAGCAAATCAGAAAGGAAGTAGAACGCATCAAAGCAGAAGAAAAAGCCAAAGCTGCGAAAAAAGCACAGGCAGAAATAACTGCATTGGAAAAGGAGCAAGAAAAAGCAAATAAAGATGCAATAGCTCAAATCAAGGCAGAAGAAAAAGCCTTAAAAAAGGCAGAAGCAGACAAACTAAAAGCTATTAAAAAGCAGCAACGTGAAGCAGATGCAATCAAGCGGGCTAAAGTAAAAGCAAAACAAGATGCTATTGCAAAAAAAGACCGTGAAGCAAAAAAGAAACAAGCTGACAAACTAAAAGCTGCGAAAAAAGTAGAGGCAGAACGTTTGGCATTGGAAAGAAAGCGACAACGCGAAGCAGAGGCAATACTGAAAGCCGAGCAAAAAGCCGAAGCCAATCGCCTCAAAACTGAGCAAGACGCTGAAAGACAGGCATTGCGAGATAAAGTCGCTAAGGCACAGGAAAATGTCAATATTACTGTAAGCGACGAAGACGCTCTAAAAGCGGCAAAAAAACGCGATGCAGAAATCGCCAAAGCTGCCAAACAAAAAGAGCGCGAAGCCCTCAAAGCAGCAAGAGCAAAAGAGCGCGAAGAAAAAGCACGACAAAAAGCAGAAGCTGCTGATATAGCACTATCAAATCCGAATATTAGTGAGGAAGACGCTATAAAAGCGGCGAAGAAACGCGATGCAGAAATCGCCAAAGCTGCCAAACAAAAAGAGCGTGAAGCCCTCAAAGCAGCAAGAGCAAAAGAGCGCGAAGAAAAAGCGCGACAAAAAGCAGAAGCTGCTGATATAGCACTATCAAATCCGAATATTAGTGAGGAAGACGCTATAAAAGCGGCGAAAAAACGCGATGCAGAAATCGCCAAAGCTGCCAAACAAAAAGAGCGTGAGGCACTCAAAGCAGCAAGAGCAAAAGAGCGCGAAGAAAAAGCACGACAAAAAGCAGAAGCTGCTGATATAGCATTGTCAAATCCGAATATTAGTGAGGAAGACGCTATAAAAGCGGCGAAGAAACGCGATGCAGAACTCGCCAAAGCCGCTAAACAAAAAGAGCGTGAGGCACTCAGAGTCGCAAGAGCTAAAGAACGCGAGGAAAAAGCGGAATTATTGGCACGTCAAAAAGCAGAAGCGGCGGCTGCCGCAGAAGCAGGATTGGTATATGACGAAGACCCACCGGGACAGGAAAGTACACCCAATGTATCAATTCCCGCAGACCCCACCGAAAATCCGGGACAACAAGCAAAGCCGATAGAAGTAGCAACTAATCAGGGAACAGGAAATAACGAACCAAAAGTAATCACCGAACCTATTTTGCCGCCGCCACCGGCTAACGACGCCACCGCAGAAGCACCGCGTGACAAAACAAAAGACGCCGTAGCAAAGGCACTGAAAAGAGGAAACAAAAAGAAAAGAAGAGGCGGTATCAAACTTCCGGGTATCGGCAACAACAAATCGGATATACCCAATGAGGTGCTTTTGGAAGAATGTGATTTTGAATTCAATGAATTTGACCCGATTACGCAAAAAGTCAAGCGTGGACTCTCACATCGCTTCTTTTTCAGCTATACCGAAGATATTTTGAAAGAGTATATGCAAGGTGAAGATTATCTCGTCTGCACAGGTGGATTGATTGATATTCAGGGAATTATTGCTTTGGATGTTGAATTTGTTATCGACTCTCCGCAAGCGCGTTACGATTATGGTTCTATTGGTGCAGGTGCTCAAATGATTCTCCAACTCATTGATGGAGAAATCATTACGCTACTCAGCGAAAAGTCCGATTCGGGCAGAATCAATAAAGCAACCGGCAAAACCGAATTTTCTACCATCTTCCTCGTTAGTCCGCGCGAAGAAAAAACCCTTCGCAAAACCGAAATCAGTGCTGTACGTATGGTCTGGGGAACAGGTTATGAAGATTACGAAGTCAATGAATTGGACTTCCTTATCAACCAATTCCAGTGCATCGACGCCGCTAGGGACAACTAATGAGTGAATGAGTGAATTTTGAATGAGTGAATTGGAAATGAGTAAATGAATAGATGAGTAAATGAGTAAATATCATTTACTCATTCACCCATTCACCCATTCACCCATTCACTCATTCACTCATTCACTCATTCATTCTATGCTAGGTTTACAATTGCCGACTGACCCGCGATGGGTAAATTTGGCTGAAAAAAGCCTTGAAGATATACTGACCGACCACGCTTATTGCGAACAAAAAGCAGCAACGAGCTGTATCTCTCTCATCCAACTTTTTTCTGATAAAGACGAACTTGTACGCGAACTCGCCCCCATCGTCACCGAAGAATGGGGTCACTTCCGCATGGTACTCGCCGAACTCGACAAACGTGAACTCAAACTCGGCAGACAACGCAAAGACGAATACGTCAATGAATTGCTCAAATTCAGAAAGAAAGGCGGTAGCCACGATGACCGTCTGCTCGAACATCTGCTGATTTGTGCCTTGATTGAAGCCCGTAGCTGCGAACGCTTCCGGTTGCTTTCCCTCCACATTAATGATGACGATTTAAAAGAATTTTACCATAAATTTATGATTGCCGAAGCAGGACATTATCGACTGTTTATTGATTTGGCAAAAAAATATAACGGCGAAGAAAACGTAAAAAAACGTTGGAAAGAATACCTCGAACACGAAGCAAAGATTATGGAAAATCTCAGCCTGCGTGGTGATAGGATGCACTAGAATAATTTTGTATGTACTTTATGAGCAAAAATATGGCATGTTTACTTTATATCTCAACCAGCTAATAGGCAAACACGTTTTACATTTCAAAAAACACAAACAAATTTAGCGGTAAGTGAAACAATTACCCAACCCTCCACAAAACAAACGCTGTCTATCTTAGTAACGAAAAAATAATCTACCCAAGTTGGTAAACTTATTTATCCCGCGTTCCTGAGAAATAATTCTCACTTCACAAAAATTAATAACCATGAAGATTAAACTTTACTTCACAGGGCTTTTGATAGTGGCGTTCATCTCTACTGCTTCTGCTCAACTTATAGTCAATTACAATACCTTTGTCGAATTTGAACTTTTGGAGCTTTTGGTCGGCGAGGGTATTCAGGCAAATTCTCTCAACTACACCGGCGTGACTTCCCAAAGAGGTTTTTTCAATGCCAGTTTCACAAATCTTGGAATTGATACGGGTGCCATGATTACTACGGGAAATATTTTCGCTGCTGTAGGTCCCAATGATTTGACAAATGCTACTATGCCGCAAGATTCCGGTTGTGGTACGCCCGATGCACCGCCTTCAGCTCAAGGTCCGGGTGGATTGTGCCGCCCCGGTGACGCCGACTTGAATGACATACTTTCAGGAACAACGGTCACTTACGATGCTGCTGTATTTGAGTTTAATTTTATCCCTGAATTCAACACCTTATTGCTTGATTACATATTTGCATCGGAGGAATATCCAGAATATGTTTGTTCTGACTTCAACGACGTTTTTGCCTTCCTGCTTTCCGGTCCAAAACCCAATGGCGGTAATTACAATAAACAAAATGTGGCAACCATTCCCGGAACTAATCTTCCGGTAGCTATCAATACTATCAATTCGGGGATGCCACCGCCAACAGGTCCGATTTTCGGTTGCACAGGGGATGCAGGTTCTTTGGCATTTAGTAATCTTTATGTAAACAATTTCGGAGGTGTTTCCATCCAATACGATGGTTTTACAGTTCCACTACGAATGACCGTTCCTGTGATTCCGGGCGAAACTTATACAATTAAAATTGCAATAGCAGACGCCGGAGATGGTATATTAGATTCTGCGGTTTTTCTCAAAGAAGGCAGTTTTAAAAGCGTACAAACCACTGATATTAATGATATAGAACATCTCAATACATTTAATATACAACCCAACCCTTCCAATGGACAATTTGTAATTAACGCCGAATTTGAGGTAACACAAACGGCAACTATTCAAATTATAAATAGTTTGGGACAGGAAATTTACCAATCAAAAAATACGAAAAAACACCTTACAGAAGAAATTAACATTAGTGATGCACCGATTGGTACGTATTTTGTAATTATCCAAACAGAAAATGGAAAGGCTGTTCAAAAAATAGTCATTTCAAGATAAAATTCCAAAGAACAAATCCCAAATTCCAATTTAGGTACATTTCATCTGATGCTTTATTGGAATTTACAAGTTGGTCACAACTTGTTTAAGATAGTATCAAACACACCCGTTTATGGTTTCCCGAGCAGCTTTTGTTGTTCGGGATTTTTTTGTTTTGGGGGCTGACTTCCTTTAGGATTGAGGTTGCGTGAGGGGAGATACAAACTGCCCTCGCCACCCGTTAATCCAATCCAATACCTTCGGATAAATCTCCGCCTGTGCATTGCGCGAGTGCATGATGCGGCTATGGTTGTAATCCTCTTTATAGCCACCTGCTTTTGAGCAAAAAAGAAACTTATTTTTAGGATTTTGAAAATCATTTA
>CALHBW010000097.1 GCA_937930625.1 uncultured Saprospiraceae bacterium
TAAACGTGCAAAGATGCCATGCTCAAAAGAGCATGACATCTTGTATATTTTAATCGATTATTTCGAGTATAATTCGACGATTAGCTGTTCGTTGATTTTTTCAGGAATTGCCGCACGTTCCGGATATTCGAGGAATTTACCTTCCATTTTTTCTTGGTTGAATTCTAACCAACCAAAATTGCGGACATCACTTTTGCCACTTACTGAATTTCTAACCACTTCCAAACCTTGTGATTTGCCACGCACACCTACAATATCTCCCGGACGGATAGACATAGAAGGTACATTACTGACAACACCATTCACCACGACATGTTTGTGGCTGACCAACTGACGTGCAGCGCGGCGTGTAGGTGCAATACCCAAACGATAGACTACATTGTCGAGTCTGGCTTCGAGCAACTGGAACAATACTTCACCCGTAACACCTTTCTTGTTACTCGCTTTCTTGAACAAGTTGCGGAATTGACGCTCCAATAAACCGTAAGTATATTTTGCTTTTTGCTTTTCCATCAACTGGTTCGCGTAGTCAGATTTTTGCTTTCTACGCTTACTGTTACCGTGTTGACCGGGTTTGTATTTTCTTTTTTCAAAAGCTTTGTCGTAGCCGAAAATCGCTTCGCCCAAGGCTCTTGCTTTTTTTGTAGTAGGTCCTGTATATCTTGCCATTTTTACTTTAGTTCAAGTTCAAGTATCAAGTACAAACTCAATATTAAATTTCGCTACGCGAAATACTTGAATTATTTTTATTATATTGAATAAGTGCATGTGTCATAGGTAATATTGTACTTGAACTTGACACTTGCACTTGCACTTTTCTATACTCTTCTGCGTTTTGGTGGGCGACAACCATTGTGAGGAATTGGTGTCACGTCACGAATAATGCTCACTTTAATGCCTTTAGAATCAATGGCACGAATGGCAGACTCTCTACCTGAACCCGGTCCTTTGACGAACACCTCCACGGTTCTCAAACCTGCTTCGTGTGCTTTGGAAGCAGCATCCGAAGCAGCTATCTGAGCTGCATATGGCGTATTTTTCTTAGACCCTCTAAAACCGGATTTACCGGCAGACGACCATGAAATCACCTGCCCTTGTCGATTGGTCAAAGTGATGATGATATTATTAAAGCTGGCTTGGATATAAGCGTAACCTTTCGGTTCCACTTTCACCTTTCTTTTCTTCGCTTTTCTTGATTTTGCCATTATTTATTTTGTTTATTGAGTTTATTGAGTTTATTAGTTATTAGGTATGAGTTACCCCTTATGAACTTTATAAACTTAATAAACCAATCACTATTATTTCGTTGCTTTCTTCTTGTTGGCGACTGTTTTACGTTTACCTTTACGGGTACGCGCATTGGTCTGAGTACGTTGTCCGCGTAAAGGCAAACCTTTACGGTGACGCAATCCTCTGTAACAACCAATATCCATCAATCGCTTGATATTCATCTGGATTTCTCCGCGCAAAGCACCTTCTACGGTATAGCTATCACCGATTGCCTCACGAACGTTTTTGATGTTATCGTCTGTCCAATCTTTCACTTTTACGCTCTCATCAATCTCGCATTTTGCCAAAATTTCTTTTGCGCGAGTATCACCGATACCGAAGATGTACGTCAAGCCAATGACGCCTCTTTTATTTTTAGGTAAATCAACACCTGCTATCCTTGCCATGATATTTATTTATTGTTTTATTGTTTCATGGTTTCATGGTTTCATGGTTCGATTGTTTCATGGTAATAATGATAATTTGCAAAGCAAAATTATCATTAAATAAAAACAATGTAACAATGAAGCCATATAGCAATGAAACAATGAAATCTTATCCTTGACGCTGTTTGAATCGCGGATTTTTTTTGTTAATGACGTATAATTTTCCTTTTCTGCGAACGATTTTGCAATCAGCAGAACGCTTTTTGATTGAAGCTCTTACTTTCATAATTAATGAGTGAATGAGTGAATTTGGAATGAGTGAATGGCTAATGAATGAGTGAATGAATTATCAATGAATGAATCAGCTTACTTAGCTATGTAATTCATTCATTCTTTCATTCAAAATTCATTCATTGGCATTTCTCATCATTATTCACAATATTTTACATTAAAATTATTTATATCTATATGTAATACGTCCTCTACTGAGGTCGTATGGTGACATTTCAACAGCTACTTTATCCGAGGGTAAGATACGAATGTAGTTCATACGCATTTTACCGGAGATAGTAGCAATGATTTCATGACCGTTTTCGAGACGCACTCTAAACGTTGCGTTAGAAAGTGCCTCTGAAACTGTGCCGTCTTGTTTGATTAAATCCTGTTTTGCCATAGCTTAAAATTTTGGAGTGCAAATATCTAGTTTTTTACTTGAAATTCCAAATTTATGACATTAGGATTGCTTTCCATGCCTTCGTAGGCGTAATCATGCGTGGTCAAGATTTCCGTTCCGCTCTTGCGTACTACGACGGTATGTTCGTAATGCGCTGATGGTTTTCTATCTGTCGAAACAACTGTCCAACCATCTCTCAAGGTCTTGACTCGTCGTGTTCCCATATTAATCATGGGTTCTATTGCAATGACTAAACCGTCTTGAAGCTTATTGCCTTTTCCACGTCTGCCGTAGTTGGGCACTTGAGGGTCTTCGTGCAAACTCTTTCCCAAACCATGTCCGACCAATTCGCGTACTACACCATATTTACATTCGCGCTCTGCATAATTTTGTACCGCAAAACCAATATCGCCGATACGTTTACCCACTACCGCAACATCAATGGCGCGATACAAACATTCATTGGTGACCTCCATGAGTCGCATGACTTCAGGTTTTACCTCGCCAATCGGATAGGTAAATGCACAATCGCCATAATAATCATTCAGAATCACTCCGCAATCTACCGATACGATATCGCCTTCTTCAAACGGCTTGTCTGACGGAATACCGTGTACGACTTGCTCATTGATAGATACGCATAAGGTAGCCGGAAAATCGCCATAACCTTTGAAGCCGGGAGTGGCATTATGGTCACGTATAAATTCTTCTGCCGCTTTGTCAATGTTTTCGCCCGTCTCTCCGGCGCGAATCATACTTGCTACTACTCCATGTGTGCGCGAAACCAAGTCCGCGCTTAGGCGCATTAGCTCTATCTCCTCGTCTGTTTTATAATAAATCTGTTTATAACGTCTTCTCATTGTAGTTGCGTAACACAGACATTCTTGTCTGTAGTCCGGCAAGCACAGACAGGAATGTCTGTGATACGTTTTACATCGGCGCACCGATAGTCATGCCGCTTCTTCTACCTTTAACACGACCTGTTTTTACCAATCCGTCATAACGACGCATCAATAGGTGACTTTCAATTTGTTGTAAGGTATCAAGTACTACACCGACCATAATAAGGAGTGATGTACCACCAAAGAACATAGCGAAGCCAATATTTACACCTCCCAATCTTGCTGCAAAAGCAGGCAGGATAGAGATAAGTCCTAAGAAAATAGAACCCGGTAATGTAACGCGTGTCGTAACTGTATCAATAAATTCGGCAGTACTCTTACCCGGTTTCACACCCGGAATAAAAGCATTTTGACGCTTAAGGTATTCAGCGTGTTGCTGCGGATTTACAATCAAAGCCGTATATACGTAAGTAAAGATAACGACTAAGAAAAAGTAAATGATATTATATGGTGCAGATGTAAAATCGTTCAAAGCGGTGAGCCAAGCCGGTGGTGCTTCGTTTGCTCCCATCGCGAATTGTGCCAGAGTAGCCGGCAAGAACATCAATGCCTGTGCAAAGATGATAGGCATTACCCCTGCTGCGTTGACCTTTACGGGAAGGTAATCACGCACACCTGTAACGGGTGCATTCGTTTGTCCGCGCCCGACCATGCGTTTGGCATATTGCAAGGGTATCCGGCGTACTGCCTGAATAATGAGTATCGTAACCGCCGTAACCGCGACAAGTGCCGCCAAGACAAGTACGAAACTAATCAAACCACCCGTTCCACCTGATAGGCGTAAGTCGATTTCACCAAAGAACGCTGAAGGTAGTGTAGCGATAATACCAATCATGATGAGCAATGAAATACCATTACCGATACCTCTGTCGGTGATGCGCTCACCGAGCCACATCGCAAGGATAGTACCCGCCGTAAGGATAATAATATTGGACGCCCAGAACGTAAACGGACTGATACCGGGAGATACTGCACCGGGGAAAGTCGCATTGATATAGGTCAGGTAACCACCTGCTTGTACAAGTGTGATGGCTACGGTCAACCAACGTGTAATTTGGTTGAGTTTTCTTCTGCCTGACTCGCCTTCTGTTTTTTGTAATTTTTGGAAATATGGTACAGCAAATCCCAAGAGTTGCACGATGATAGATGCCGAGATATAAGGCATGATACCGAGTGCAAAGACCGCCGCATTGTTGAACGCACCACCCGTGAATGAATTGAGCAATCCGAGTAGGTTGTTTTGTCCGGCGGCTGCGTTTTCGAGTGCCGCAGGATTGATGCCGGGCAATACCACATACGAACCAAAACGGAACAACATCAATAGTGCCAACGTAAACAGGATGCGCTTACGAAGGTCTTCTATCGACCAAATATTTTTGAGTGTGGTGATGAATTTGTTCATTATACTATTTTTTAGTCCATAGTCCGTAGTCCATAGTCGATAGTTTGTCCCTAGCTCCCTTGCGTTTGCCTGCGGACTATTGACTATGGACTATCGACTACAAAGTAGTTGCTGTGCCGCCTTGTGCTTCGATAGCTGATTTGGCTTTTTCTGAAAAAGCGTGTGCCGTGACTTCAAGTTTGCAAGTCAAATCGCCATTAGCGAGTATTTTGATTTTGTCTTTTTTCTTGACAATACCGTTTTCGACAAGTGCTTCAGGCGTGATGGCTTTGATACCGAATTTCTCAGAAATCGTTTCTAATCGCGCCAAGTTAATCGGTACATATTCTACACGATTGATATTCTTGAAACCACGCTTTGGTGTACGCTGAATCAATGTGACGCCACCACCTTCAAAACCTTTCTTGCGAGAGTAGCCCGAACGCGACTGCGCCCCGTTGTGTCCGCGTGTAGATGTACCTCCTCTACCAGAGCCTTGTCCTCTACCCACACGTTTGTTCTTTTTGACTGAACCTTTAGCCGGCTTTAAATTATGAAGTTGCATTATTTGTTAGTTTATTGGTGATTGGTTTATTGAGTTTATTGGGTTTATTAAGTTTATTAAGTTATTAGATTTTAATTATTTGATAAAAAATAATTCTGATTTATCTTTTGCTAACTTAATAAACTGAATGAACTTAATAAACTAAATGAACTAATCACTACATTAAAGTTCTTCCACTTTGACCAAGTGAGATACTTTTCTAATCATGCCCTCAATCTGAGGCGTCAAGTCATGCTCTACGGATTGGTGCATTTTGCGTAATCCGAGTGCTTTGACGGTGTCTTTTTGTCGCTTATTGCGGTCAATGACACTTTTGACTTGTGTAATTTTTACTCTTCCCATGATGAATATGAGTTGACGAGTTGTTGAGTTGTTGAGTTGTTGTTTTGGTGAGTATCGGTTTGATGATTTGTCGGCTTGGTGAGTTGTTATGTTATCGTTTTTCGACAACTCTACAACTCGTTAATTCGTCAATTCATCAATTCGTCAACTCTACAACTCGTCAACTCACCAAAACGTTGCTTATCCGTTGAATAATTTATCCATTGTGATGCCGCGTGCTTTCGCAATTTCCATTGGGCTGCGAAGTTGTGAGAGGGCATCTAAGGTAGCTTTGATAACGTTGTGTGGATTGGGCGAACCTTGTGTTTTTGCCAATACGTTTTGAATACCGGCAATCTCCAATACTGCACGCATCGGACCACCCGCGATTACACCTGTACCATCAGAAGCCGGCTTGATGAGGACTTTACCTGCACCGTATTTCCCTTTGACCGCATAAGGAATTGTTCCTTTGTGAAGTGGAAATTCGATGACGTTTTTCTTTGCATCATCAACAGCTTTGGCGATAGCCTCTTGTACGTCACGAGCTTTACCTAAGCCGTGCCCTACTTTGCCTTTGCCATTACCAACTACAACGACTGCCGCAAAACTGAATGTACGACCACCTTTGGTAACTTTTGCTACACGATTCAGGTTGACAAGTTTTTCTTTAAACTCGGATTCCTGAACGGATGCTTGTCTATCGCCACGACCTCTGCCGCCTCTGCGATTGCCACCACGGTTATTACCTCCACCGCGATTGTTGCCACCACCACGGTTATCACCACCGCCGCGATTATTATTATTTCTGTTATCAGCCATAATTAAGTCTTGTGAAGTTTAAGTTTAAGTCTAAGTTTAAGTTTAAAAATTATTTTTTTTCAAAAAATAATAATTTATTATGAATTTACATTATATAAATTTAATTGAAAATTAAATTTTTAAACTTAAACTTAAACTTAAACTTAAACTTATTATAGGTTAAGTCCTCCTTCGCGTGCGCCGTCAGCGAGTGCTTTTACGCGCCCGTGATAGAGGTAGCCGCTTCTGTCGAATACTACGCTTTCAATGTTATTGTCTTTTGCTTTGGAAGCCAATAGTTTACCGACTTCTTTTGCTTGCCCGACTTTGTTGTCGCTACTGCCACAGGCTGCATCTCTGGATGATGCTGCACAGAGTGTTTCGCCACTCAAGTCGTCAATAATTTGAGCGTAAATTTGCTTATTACTGCGAAATACGCATAGTCGCGGAATCGCAGATGTACCACTGATTTTTTTACGAATACGTCCCTTGATTTTTTTGCGACGTACTACTTTTTTAGCTGTTGCCATTATATTGTTTACTTTGATTTGAAATGATCCACGACCAACGGACAAGAATGTCCGGGTTACGGGCTGCCATTTCGTAAGTAAAATATTTTAATTTTGATGATTAGTTATTGAGTTGACTAAGTTTATTAAGTTGATAGGTGTGAATTATTTTTTTATGAAAAATAATAAACTCTTGTAAACTAATTGAACTTAATAAACTCCATGAACTAATAACTAACTCGTTATGCTCCTGCTGCCTTACCTTGTTTGCGGCGGATTTCTTCACCTGCAAATCGAACACCTTTACCTTTGTATGGTTCAGGCTTACGGAAGGCGCGAATTTTAGCTGCTACTTGTCCGATGAGTTGCTTGTCAATGCTTTCCAAATCAATTCTCGGTGGCTGTCCTTTGACAGATTCCGTGACAACTTTCACCTCATCCGGCACGTAAAAATAAATCGGGTGCGAGTAGCCCATAGACATTTCCAAAAGCTGCCCTGAATTGGAGGCACGATAACCGACACCGTGCAATTCAAGGCTGATTTTATAGCCTTCAGAAACGCCTTGTACCATATTATTTATCAATGAACGGTACAAACCGTGCATGGCACGATGACGTTTTTGCTCGGTAGGTCTTACGACTGTTAGCGTACCGTCTTCGATTTCGAGTTTCATATCCGGGTCAATCTTCTGCATCAATTCCCCTTTTGGTCCTTTGACTGTGACCATGCTCTTGTCCACCTTAATTTCGACGCCCGAAGGTATGCTGATGGGTGCTTTTCCTATTCTTGACATGACGTTTTAAGTTTAAGTTGAAGTTTAAGACTAAGTTTAAGTTCAGCTTCTATTTAAACTTGAACTTCAACTTAAACCTAAACTTAATTTTTTAATAAACGAAACAAAGGACTTCGCCGCCTACGTTTTCTCTTTTTGCTTCTTTACCGGTCATTACTCCTTTTGATGTGGAGATAATGGCAATACCCAACCCATTGATAACACGCGGCAAATTGTTTGAATTTACGTATTTTCTCAATCCCGGCTTGCTGATTCTTTGTAATTTACGAATGACAGGCTTTTTCGTTCCTCTTTCGTATTTAACGGCGATTTTGATGACACCTTGTGGACCTTCAGCATCTTCAAATTTGTATTTGAGAATGTAGCCTTGGTCGTACAAGATTTCTGTGATGCGTTTTTTGAGTTTAGATGCAGGAATCTCGACGATGCGGTGTCCTGCCATTTGAGCGTTGCGGAGCCTCGTAAGGAAATCCGCTATTGGATCTGTTACAATCATTTTTATATTTTTTCTTCAGCAACCTATCTTCTAATCTTGAATGAGTGAATTGTGAATGAGCGAATGGAATTTTTGATTTTCGGTTTAGTGATTTTTGATTATTCAATCAAAATTTAATATCACACAAAACCATTTAGCTCTTTCTTAATTCTTTTATTCAAAACAGAAGGCGCAGTGTGATTATCTGCTTAGTCTGTCCGAATTCTTTTTTTAACGGCAAACGGTTTTTGCTTGCGTTAAATAAATAATCACTTGAAATCTCGGTGAATTTACCGGATTTTAGTTTGATAATTTTTTTCCTATATATCTGAACAAGCGAGATGCTTGCAGTTAGGTCGTTACCAACTTGCTTTGGTGACGCCGGGAATTTTACCTTCTAATGCCAATTTGCGGAAAGCGACACGGCAGATGCCAAAGTCACGCATGTAACCTTTTGGACGCCCAGTGAGTCCACATCTGTTTTTGAGACGCACCGGAGAGGCGTTGCGCGGCAATTTGTCGAGTCCATCGTAGTCACCCGCAGCTTTGAGTGCAGCACGCTTTTCAGCATATTTGGCTACCATTCTTTCACGCTTTCTTTGACGTGCAATTACTGATTTTTTAGCCATAATTTTTTATTTAAATTCCAAAAAACAAATTCCAAATTTCAATTCGTTCTGCGCTCTACTTTCGTCTGGATTCTGATTATTGGTTATTTTAATTTCTTATTTGTTTTGGTTTTGGAAGGGTAAACCCATCAATTTGAGCAATTCGAGTGCTTCGGCATCTGTTTTTGCAGTTGTGACAAAGGTGATGTCCATACCGGTGATTTTATTGATTTTATCAATATCAATCTCCGGGAATATGATTTGCTCTTTGATACCTACGGAATAGTTTCCGCGTCCATCAAAACTTTTGTCGCTGATACCGCGAAAGTCACGTACACGAGGAAGTGCTACATTTACAAATCTGTCAAGAAATTCATACATCTGACCACCACGCAATGTAACTCGTACACCAATTGGCATTCCTTCACGCAACTTAAAGTTGGAGACAGATTTTTTGGCTTTGACAGCTACGGCTTTTTGTCCTGCAATGAGGGTCATTTCGCCGATGGCATTGTCCACCAATTTTTTATCCGAAGTCGCTTCACCTACACCTTGATTGATGCAAATTTTGGTGATTTTTGGCACCTCCATAATGGATTTATATTCAAATTTCTCCATTAATGCAGGTACTGCTTCTTGTAAATATTTTTCTTTTAAACGTCCCATGATTAAGTTCAAGTTCAAGTTCAAGAATCAAGTTCAAGAATCAAGTTCAATTATCGTATCGTATTTCCTGATTTTTTTGAATAACGAACGATTTTTCCATCCTCCACTCTGCGTCCTATACGGGTACCTGTGCTGCCTTCCATCAACATCAAATTAGAAATATGAATGCTTGCAGGAATATCCGTAATTTCTCCCGGTTGGTCTTGGGTCGGTTTGCGGTGTTTCTTTTTCAAATTAACGTCAGAAACAATCGCACGGTTTTTGTCAGGAAATACTTCCAAGACTTCACCTGCATCTCCTTTGTGAACGCCCGCAATGACTACTACGGTGTCTCCTTTTTTTATTTTTAATTTCGGTGCGAATCTTTTCTTGCTCATTTTAAATCGTATTGTTGTGTTGTTGTGTTGTCGTGTTGTCGTCTTACTAAGGACAGCAACTTTTTTAACGACTGCTCAACAATCAGACATTTTAAAGTACTTCCGGTGCGAGCGAGACAATTTTCATAAAATCTTTGTCGCGCAACTCACGGGCTACGGGTCCGAAGATACGAGTACCACGTGGTTCTTCAGAAGCATTGAGGAGGACAACTGCATTGTCGTCAAAACGGATATATGTACCGTCTTTTCTGCGAATCTCCTTTTTGGTGCGAACGATAACGGCTTTGGATACGGTTCCTTTTTTTATCTCACTGCCGGCAGATGCAGATTTGACCGTAACGACAATCATATCGCCAATGGAAGCATATCTGCGCTTTGAGCCTCCCAACACGCGGATGCAGAGTACTTCTTTTGCTCCGCTATTGTCAGCGGCTTTTAGCCTTGATTCTTGCTGTATCATTTTATTTTCTCTAGAATGAGTAAATGAGTAAATGAGTAAATGAATAAATGAGTAGATAAATTAAGGTTGAATATTGACAAACTGCATTTACTCATTTTGTCATCTATTCATTTACTCATTTTTATTTAGCTCTTTCTATTATTTCTACTAATTTCCAACGCTTTTTCTTGCTCAATGGGCGAGACTCGACGATTTTCACTTTGTCGCCAATGCCACATGAGTTTTCTTCGTCGTGCGCTGTGAATTTTTTGGATTTCTTAACGAACTTACCATACATCGGGTGCTGGAGGCGACGCTCTACTTTTACAGTAATCGTCTTGTCCATTTTATCGCTGGTTACGACTCCGACTCTTTCTTTTTTTAAGCCCTGCTTTTGCTGCTGTTCTGACATTTTTTATCAGTTTATTGAGTTTATTGGGTTTATTGAGTTTGTTAAGTTATTAGAATGATTTTTTACAAAAAAAACCTGATTTACTCTTTATTAACTTAATGAACTCAATAAACGAATAAACTATTTACTAAGTCTGCGACGAGCGCGAATTTTAGTTCTTTTAGCGAGTTGCTCCGGCGTCATTGCCGCGAGTTCGCGAGCGCGAACTTCGGTTCTGAGTCGGGCAATATCTCTTCTCAAATCTTTGATTTTCAAAGGATTTTCAAGTCCTGTTACAGAATTTTGAATTTTCATTCGATGCAATTCTGTTTCTGCCGCGAAAATTTCATCGCGTAAGGCGTCATCTTCAAGACCTTTTATGCTGGTATATTTCTCCGATGCCATATTGCGTTAGTTACGGGTTGCGGGTTACGGGTTACGGGTTATTTTCTTACAACCATTAACCATTAACCGTTAACCATTATTTTTACTCTGAGTAGTCTCTGCGAACTACAACTTTTGTTAGTACAGGCAGTTTTTGTGCTGCGAGGCGAAGTGCTTCGTTAGCAACTTTTCTCGGTACACCTTCAATCTCGAACATGATACGTCCGGGTTTGACAACAGCTACATAGTGGTCGAGTGCTCCTTTACCTTTACCCATACGTACTTCGGCGGGTTTGCTGGTAATCGGCTTGTCGGGAAAAATACGAATCCAGACCTGACCTTCCCTTTTCATATAACGAGTCATCGCAACACGCGCAGATTCTATTTGGCGGTTGGTAATTCGCCCTGCGTCGAGTGTTTTCAGTCCAAACGTGCCGAAAGCTAATGTAGCTCCGCGTTGCGCGTTGCCGCGTACACGTCCTTTCTGCATTTTACGATATTTCGTTCTCTTTGGCTGTAACATTTTCTATAAATTTGTTGTCGTTCTATTGCCCCAAATCTCAAACGGGGTGCGAAGGTACGACTAATCTGTCAAATATTGAAATTTTCTGATGTTGTATGTTCGATTGCTGTATTGTTTGATGGTTCGATTGCTATATAAAATTTTGCTTTGCAAAATTTCAATATAACAATGAAGCCATTCAACAATATAACAATGAGTCCTATCTTCTATCTCTTCCGCCACCGCCACCTCTGTTGCCGCCGCGTCCTCTACCTCCACGTCCTCTGTCACGTCCGCCGCCGCGTCTGTCACGTCCGCCGCCTCTGCCGCCACGTCCGCCTTGCTCTTTCTTGACGCCTACATTTGGTGAAAGGTCGCGCTTGCCGAATACTTCTCCTTTGCAAATCCAGACTTTGACACCGATTTTTCCATAGATGGTTTGTGCTTCGCAAAGTGCGTAGTCAATATCCGCACGGAAAGTGTGCAGTGGTGTACGTCCATCTTTAAACTCTTCCGAACGTGCCATCTCCGCACCATTCAAACGTCCCGAAATACGTACTTTGATGCCTTCTGCACCGGCACGCATGGTAGATTGAATAGACATTTTGGTCGCACGGCGATAGTTGATACGTGCTTCGAGTTGCTTTGCAATTTGCTCGGCTACGATAGCAGCATCCATTTCCGGTTTGCGAATCTCTACGATATTGATTTGTACATCTGTACCGGTCAATCGCTTGATTTCCTCGCGGATTCTATCTACTTCCTGACCACCTTTACCAATGATGATACCCGGACGTGATGTATGAATCGTAACGGTGATACGTTTGAGTGTACGCTCTATGATGATACGAGCAATACCGCCTTTGCTGATTCTGGCTTTGAGATATTCACGGATTCTTTGGTCTTCTACGACCTTTTTTCCCATGTCTTTTCCACCAAACCAACTAGATTCCCAACCTCTGATGATGCCAAGTCGATTGCCTATCGGATTTGTTTTCTGACCCATTTTATTAGTTTATCAGTTTATTAAGTTAATTAGGTGTGTAGTGATATGATTTAAAGAATGAATTTTGAATATTCTACCTGCGCTATTATCAATTCACTTATTATTCAAAATTATTAATCACTAATCACCAATCACTAATTACTGTTTTACCCTTCTGTTTCTACAATTTCTTCATCAACGCCTTCTTGCTCTTCTTCGCCCGGCAGATAGACTCTGTTGTCCACGACGAGTTTGACGTGGCAAGTGTGCTTACGGATGCGGTGTGCGCGACCGAATGGCACGGGGCGAATTCGCTTGAGTTGAGGACCTTGATTGACGAGAATTTCGCTAATATACAATTCATACTCATCCGGATCTTGACCGGAAGTTTTTTGCTCCCAGTTGTCAATCGCAGAAAGTAATAATTTCTCTAACCACGTTGCGGCTTCTTTGCGAGTGAATTTCAAAATATCCAATGCCGCATCCGCGTCTTTTCCTCTTATGATGTCTGCCACTAATCGCATTTTACGCGCCGACATTGGGCAGTTACTAAGTTTAGCTCTTGCTAACATGATAAGTTCAAGTTCAAGTTCAAGTTCAAGTTCAAATTAGTTTTGATGAAAATTTAAACTTGTTATCAGAACTTAGTTAATAATTGATTTGAAATGAATAGTGAGTGAAAAAACACTCAATTATGCACTCTCAATTTTCAATTAAAAATTATTTCTTCTTATTACCTGCGTGACCTCTGAAGTTGCGGGTCGGTGAAAATTCACCCAATTTGTGACCCACCATATTTTCAGTAACGAAGACAGGCACGAAGGTTTTTCCATTATGCACGGCAATAGTTTCTCCCACCATTGTCGGTATAATCATGGATGAACGCGACCACGTTTTGATAACGCTTTTGCGCTTCGTATTTTCTTTCGCTTTTTCTAATTTGACCAATAGTTTGTGATAAACGTATGGTCCTTTCTTTAATGAACGAGGCATACTGTATTAATTTTGAATGAGTGAATTTTGAATGAGTGAATTATTTTTGATTCAGCGATTTTAGATTTTTGATTGTTCAATCAAAAATCACTAAATCTAAAATCACACAATCTCTCATTACTTCTTCTTCGCGTTTCTTCTACTGATAATCAATTTATTCGATGGTTTTTTCGGATTGCGCGTTTTCTGACCTTTTGCCATGACGCCTGTGCGCGAGCGTGGGTGTCCACCTGATGCGCGACCTTCACCACCACCCATTGGGTGATCGACAGGGTTCATGGCTACACCACGTACTCTTGGTCTGCGTCCTTTCCAACGGTTGCGACCAGCTTTACCCATGATTTCGAGTGAGTGGTCAACGTTGGATACGCGTCCAATCGTGGCTCTGCATGTCAAAAGGATTCTGCGGGTTTCGCCTGATGGCAATTTCAAGATGGCGTATTTGCCTTCACGTCCTTGCAATTCTGCGTAAGTTCCTGCACTTCTTGCCATTGCCGCGCCTTTGCCCGGCTGCATTTCTACTGCGTGAATGGACGAACCGAGTGGAATGTCACTCAAAAACATGGTGTGTCCTGTTTCAGGCAATGCGTGTTTTCCGGAGCGTACTGCGTCACCGACTTTGATTCCGTCGGGTGCGAGCATATATTTCTTTTCACCGTCTTCATATTGCAAAAGCGCGATGAATGCCGAGCGGTTCGGGTCGTACTCAATGGTCAAGACCTTTGCTGACATATCATCTTTGTTGCGTTTGAAGTCGATGATACGGTATTTGCGTTTGTGTCCGCCACCTCTGTTGCGAACGGTCATACGTCCTTGTGAGTTACGCCCACCGGATTTCTTGATTCCTACGGTAAGGCTTTTTTCCGGTTTGTTCGTCGTGATTTCCTCGTATGTATTGGAAACACGGTGACGAAGTCCCGGTGTCATTGGTCTATACTTTTTGACTGGCATTGTTCTTTATTTTTGAGAAATGTGGACTTTCATTGTTACATGGTTTCATGGTTGTATTGTTTCATTGTTTTTTTTATTATTTATGAATTTTGCAAAGCAAAATTTAATAACTATATGAACATAAAAACAATAAAGCAATCGAGCAATGAAACAATGAAACCTGCTTACGGTATCGCCTTTTGCGATTACTCAATGCCTTGTAAGCAGTTCCAACCTTCTCTGATTTTCAAATTGTACCGACGATTTTAATGCCGAGTTGTACACTTTTATATATTTACATGGCGATTGAAATCGCCTGTACAGCTTCTTATAATTCACCGTAGATGTCGAGTTCTTCGCCATCCGGTATCATAACGATTGCTTTTTTGTAGGAAGCCTTGCGACCTTTGATGACACCGCTGCGGGTCATACGGTTTTTGGTTCTTGCAGGCATGATCATGGTGTTGACAGATACAACGGGTACACCATACATTTCTTCAATTGCCTTCTTGATTTCAATCTTGTTCGCCTTTTTATGCACGATAAATGTGTGACGATTCATTGTCTCTGACAATTTTTCCGTCTTTTCCGTGATGTGTGGCTTTATGATGATATTTTTCATAACGTATATTTCCGTATAGATGCGATTAATCGCGTCTCTACCGTATGATTTTATGACAGCGTTTCAGTTATTTTTTCGATAGCACCTTCCGAAAGGATGAGGCATTTATTATTAAGAATATCGTAAGTACTAAGGTCGCTGGCTAATTTGACATTTGCTTTGGGAATATTGCGACTGGAGAGGTAAACGTTGTCGTCGTTTTCGCTGAGTACCAGAAGTGTTCTCTTGCCTGTCAACTCAAGGCTGTTGAGTATGTCGGCGTACTGGCGTGTGCTTGGTGCGTCGAAGGTAAAATCTTCTAATACGAGGATTTCTTCGTTTTGTGCTTTGCCGGAAAGGGCAGATTTACGCGCCAATGCTTTGACTTTTCTATTGAGTTTTTGGTTGTATGTGCGTGGTCTGGGTCCAAATATACGTCCACCACCTCTGAATATCGGGCTTTTGATACTACCTGCACGAGCTGTACCTGTTCCTTTCTGACGCTTTATTTTTTTGGTCGAACCTGTAATTTCGCCACGCTCTTTTGCTTTGTGCGTACCCTGACGCTGATTGGCTAAATATTGTTTGACGGCGAGATATACCACATGCTCATTCGGCTCAATACCAAATATCTCATCAGGCAAATTTGCTTGTTTACCTGTACTTTCGCCGTTTATATTTTTAATATCTAATTGCATAACCAAGTTGTAAGTTTAAGTTTAAGTTTAAGTTTAAGTTTAAGTCTAAAAATAAAACTTGACTTAAATCCATTTTGGAAATAACAAGCGTTTTGAAATCGGTTGTTATTTAGCTTTCTTTTTGAATCTGATGAATGTCGATAAAACGAATTACGAATTAACGAATCGCGATTTTTATTTTTCAACAATGACGTAACCGCCTTTGTGTCCGGGTACTGCGCCACTAATGAGTATCAGGTTTTTTTCCGGGTAAATTTTTAAAATTCGGAGGTTTTGAGTTTTTACGCGCTTGCCGCCCATGCGTCCTGCCATTCGCATACCTTTGAATACTCGTGCAGGGTAAGATGCTGCACCAATAGAACCCGGCGCACGCAATCTGTTGTGCTGACCGTGTGTAGCATCACCAACGCCTCGGAATTTGTGACGCTTGACAACCCCCTGAAAGCCTTTACCTTTAGATTTGCCGACAACACTGACTACGTCACCTTCTGCAAATACATCTTCTACGGTAATGGTATCGCCTAATGATTTTTCAATTTCAAAATCGCGAAACTCTACAACTTCACGCTTGGGTGTAGTACCTGCTTTGGCGAAGTGTCCTTTCAATGGTTTAGTAGTGGCATTTCTACCTTCTACTTTTGCTTCGTCAAACCCTAATTGAAGGGCGTTGTACTTGTCTGTATCTTCTGTCTTCACTTGCGTAACTACACAAGGTCCGGCTTCTACGACTGTACAAGCGATATTTTTTCCGTCTTCGGTATGAATACTGGTCATACCTATCTTTTTACCGATAAGACCTTCCATATAAGTTTATTGAGTCAATAGTTTATTGAGTTTATTAGGTTTATTGAGTTTATAAAGTTATTAGGTGTGAATTATTTTCCTAATGAACTCTATCAACTAAATGAACTTAGTAAACTAAATAAGCTGATAACTAATTTTTTGAATAAATGCGTAGCCGTTAAGCCTTTTAATTCGCATTAAAAGGCAACTAAAGTGTACCGTCGTAACTTTTGAACTACTTCGATACCAATTCCGACTTAGTAATTTTGAATGAGTGTCCCGATAGCTATCGGGATGAAATTTACTTATTCATCTTACTTATCCACAGGGAAAGATTACGTCAATTTCACTTGGATGTCAACACCACTTGGCAATTCCAGCTTGGAGAGTGCATCTACGGTTTTGGGCGTAGGCGTGTAAATCTCTATCAAGCGTTTGTGTGTACACAATTGGAACTGCTCGCGCGACTTTTTATTGACGTGAGGAGACCGTAGTACGGTGTAAATCTTTTTCTCTGTGGGCAGCGGAATCGGTCCTGCCACTACAGCACCGCTGTTGCGGACAGTTTTGATAATCTTTTCCGTTGATTTGTCCACTAAATTGTGGTCATAAGAACGGAGTTTAATTCTAATCTTTTGATTCATAACCCCAGTTAAGTTTAAGTTTAGACTTAATTCGTAAACTTATACTTAGTTTGTGCTAATGCGGACTATTCCGCTTTTCGCACGTTTTTGAATGATTTTATTTATTAATTTGGTAGCTGTTCGCTTTTAAAGCGGTGCAAAGGTAGAAATTTATTTTCGATAATCCAAAACCTCATTAGCTTTTTTTATAGTATTTATGAGGAATGTTTTTGTATTGAGTTTTGATTACAATTTTCGTTTCAAATCAGCTATCAAGGATTGCATCTGCGAGCCACGATAGTCAAGGGTTTCGCGTAAGTATTCGATGTAATCTTCGGCTTTCACACCTGTTGATTGGGTTAGCTTTCAGTGGTTTTTTTTCAATTTCTATGGAATTTATTTTTTCAACACGACCAATATTACCAAAAGACATAATTAAATAAGATTGTAAACAAATACAAATATACAAAAAAAGCCCCACCAAAACACGCCCTTTCCGAATGATGTTTTTTAGCTAAAAAGCACCCAAAACCGACAATTCAATCCCGAATTTCGTATCTTACACAAAAATACAGACATGGAATTATTGCAACGCATTACGATAGACCCACAAATATCGCATGGCAAGCCCGTCATACGCGGTATGCGTTATCCGGTGGAGAGTATCTTGGAATATCTTGCCGGAGGTGATACGATTGAGGATATTTTGGCAGAATTTGAGGATTTAGAGCATGAAGATATACTTGCTTGTATTGCTTATGCCGCTGCCGCTATTAAAACCAAAAGCATCTTGGTTACTGACATCGCCGCCTGATATGATTTTTATTATTGATGCTCACTTACCGCGTGTAATTGTCCGGCAAATCGAAGCACTCGGACACGAAGCGGTACACACTTCCGACTTGGAAATGGGTAATAAAACACCCGACAAACTCATCACCGAACTCGCTGTAGAACGCATGGCAACTGTTATCAGTAAAGACACCGATTTTTACAATACTTTCCTGCTACACCGCCAACCGCCTAAACTCATTATGGTCAAAGTCGGTAATATGCGCCTTCGGGAGTTGAGCGCACTCTTTGAAATTTCACTGCCCAAACTCATTGAAGCCCTTGCCGGATATGATTTGATTGAACTGCATCGGGATAAAATTATTGGGATAGATTAATTTGTCAAAGTTAAAACGGAGAATTTTTATCCTCAATAAGCCACCAATACCTGCCCAATCTTCTTTTTCTACCTTGCATACTTTTATAATGAAAAGATAGTTCTTCTGTTTCCTCATAAACAAGATAGATATTAATTTCATCTAAAAGAGGATGTTTTGAAGGAATAAAATCTAAATAAAATTCAAAACTATTTTTTTCATGGGTTAATAAAACAGTATCAAACAAGTCTAATGAAAATATTTCCTCAAGCGTATCCTGTTGCTGTGAAAAACATCCTCTCATAAGTCCGCGATAGCTTATTTGTAAATAGTTTTTGTCAATTGCACATGGAGACATCATGAGTTCCTTGTGCGCTTCTTTAAGGTAGTTTTTAATACTGCTGAAATTTTCCTTATTATCATTGTAATGCGTAATATAGGTGTTAAAATTGTGGGCATTACTACATGCGTTTACGATGAAGAGTAAGATGACAAATAAGCCGTACTTTAGTTGATTCATTGGTATTTTAGTTAGTAAAAAATAGAAAAAGCCGAACCACTAAAAGTAGTCCGGCTTTCCGTATAAATTCAAATTGAGCAAATGCTCAATGTCATCTTAACTCTTAGCTTCCTCAATAATTTTCTCTGCCAAGTTCTTAGGAACATTAGCGTAGTGAGAAAATTCCATAGAAGAGTTGGCTCTACCTGATGTGATAGTACGTAACTGTGTCACGTAACCAAACATCTCCGAAAGTGGCACTTCAGCCGTAATCGAAACTGCACCTCCTGTACGTGGCTCTTGCCCTTTGGGCATTCCACGACGGCGGTTGAGGTCACCGATTACGTTACCGGTGTATTCTTCCGGTGTGATGATTTCGACCTTCATGATAGGCTCTTGTATAACTGAACCGGCTTTTCCGGCAGCAGCTTTGAAGCCTTCTTTTGCACAAAGCTCGAAGGCAATTGGCTTAGAATCCACTGCGTGCATGCCACCGTCATATACTCTGACTTTCATAGAATCAATGGTGAATCCGGCAAGTACACCGTTTTCCATCATTGCGAGGAAACCGTCTTTGATGGGTTTTTGGTAGTTTTTATCAATAGAACCACCTGTGATTCCCCATTCAAATTCGAGTTTCTCTTTGCCTGATTTGAACTCATCGCTTTCTAAAAACTCTGCACTCGCAGGGCTGAGTTCGAATGACATATCGGCGAAAAGACCGGAACCACCTGATTGTTTTTTCAAACGCTCGCGGTGATCGACCACTTTTGTCAGAGCCTCTTTATAATTTACCTGCGGTTGTCCTTGATTACATTCGACGCCAAACTCACGACGGAGACGGTCAACGATAATTTCCAAGTGCAACTCACCCATACCACTAATAATGGTCTGGCTAGAGTGTTCGTCTGTACGTACTTTGAAGGTTGGGTCTTCTTCAGCTAATTTACCTAAGCCCAAGCCCAATTTATCAAAGTCTTTCTGCGACTTCGGTTCTACTGCGATAGAGATAACCGGGTCAGGGAAGGTCATATCTTCCAAGACGATTGGGTGTTTCTCATCACATAATGTATCCCCTGTACGGATGTTTTTAAAACCAACACCTGCTGCAATATCTCCTGCTTCTACGCGGTCAATCGGGTTTTGCTTATTGGAGTGCATTTGGTAAATACGTGAGATACGCTCTTTTTTGCCGGAGCGTGTATTTTTCACATACGAACCTGCATCCAAAACACCCGAATAAACACGGAAGAAACACAAACGACCTACGTATGGGTCAGTCGCAATTTTGAATGCCAAAGCTGCGAAAGGCTCATCTACGTTTGGTTTGCGTAGGAGTGGTTCATCTGTATCAGGATGTGTACCTTCTACTGCATCAATATCAAGTGGTGATGGCAAGAAAGCACAAACGGCATCCAATAATAACTGTACGCCTTTGTTTTTGAAGGCAGAACCGCACATCATCGGAATGATTTTCATATCAATGACCGCCGCACGAATCGCATCACGCATATCCTGACGAGTGATAGAATCCGGGTCTTCGAAGAATTTTTCGAGCAACTCATCGTCGTATTCAGCAATTTGCTCTACGAGATTTGCGCGGTATTTGGCTACATCATCGGCAATGTCAGCAGGAATATCGATGGTGTCAAACTCCATTCCCATTGATTCATCTTTCCAAACAATCGCCTGATTGTCGAGCAAGTCAACAACGCCTCTAAATTCATGCTCCGAACCAATCGGATAAACAATCGGCACTGGATTGGCACCAAGTTTTTCTTTGACTTGATTACAAACATCAAAGAAATCAGCCCCTGAACGGTCCATTTTATTGACAAAACCAATACGCGGTACTTTGTAGCGGTCAGCCTGACGCCAAACGGTTTCAGACTGTGGCTCTACACCACCTACCGCACAGAACAAAGCCACTGTACCATCCAATACACGCAAAGAACGCTCTACCTCTACGGTAAAGTCAACGTGACCGGGAGTATCAATGATATTGAGTGAAAACTCTTTATTGTCCCATTGCCATTCAGTCTTGGTAGCTGCAGAAGTAATCGTGATACCACGCTCCTGCTCCTGCTCCATCCAGTCCATTGTCGCACCACCGTCGTGTACTTCACCGATTTTGTGCGTCAATCCTGTGTAATAAAGGATACGCTCCGTCGTCGTAGTTTTACCTGCGTCAATGTGGGCAGCGATACCTATATTTCTTGTGTATTTAAGATCCTTAGCCATTGCTTTTATTTCTAATGAGTAAATGAGTGTCCCGATAGCTATCGGGATGAATGAGTGAATATTTTCCCTTCATATTTTTTTTAAATAAATTCAAAATTTTCACTCAATAAATTCTTTTAATTTAAAATCTAATTAGCTGTTATTCATCACAAACAAAATTATTGTTGGCAACAGATAACTCACATTAAATTAAAGTTAAGTTTTTCAATAAGGTCTTATTAAAATTTAAAATGATATTTACCATGTGGCAAATATCATTTTAAAACTTGTATTTATATTGTACGAGAGAATTGGCGATTTTGATTCATTCACCCATTCACTCATTAAACCAATTATCTGTAATGAGCAAATGCTCTGTTGGACTCTGCCATACGGTGGGTATCTTCTTTCCGCTTTACGGCTGCACCTTCACCTTTGGCTGCTGCCATGATTTCGGCAGCTAATTTTTGAGCCATTCCTTTACCGCTTCTTTTGCGCGCAAATTCTATCATCCACTTCATTCCCTTTGAAATTTTGGTGGCAGGACGAATTTCGGTCGGAATTTGGAAAGTAGCACCACCGATACGACGGCTTCGTACTGCAATTCCTGGCATGACGTTGTTCAAAGCTTTTTTCCAAATGTCGTGTGGATTATTACCTGTTTTTTCGGCAACTATATCCATTGCATCATAAAAAACTGTGAACGCGACATTTTTCTTTCCGCTTTTCATCATGTTGTTGACGAATTGAGTGACCATTGGGTCATTGTATCTCGTATCCGGCAACAGCGTCCGCGGTTTTGGCTTCCTTTTTCTCATAATTAAATTGTAATAGAGGAACGCTAATTAAAAATTCAAGTAAAAACAATCACTTTACTTCGCGTTCATAATTAATAAATTACTTTTTAGGTCGTTTTGCACCGTACTTAGATCGGCTTTGAAGGCGTCCGTCCACACCAGCAGTATCTAATGCACCGCGTACAATGGTGTAACGTACACCCGGCAAGTCTTTCACCCTACCTCCGCGAATCAACACAATAGAGTGCTCTTGCAGATTGTGTCCCTCACCGGGAATGTAGGCGATAACCTCAATACCGTTGGTCAAACGTACCTTAGCGACTTTACGAAGGGCAGAATTCGGCTTCTTAGGCGTCGTCGTATATACACGAGTGCATACACCACGCTTTTGCGGGCAAGAATCCAATGCTCTGGATTTGCTGGCAACTTTGATTTGTTTTCTACCCTTGCGAACGAGTTGATTAATCGTAGGCATGTTAATTAATTTTTAAAAATTCCAAAAAACAAATTCCAAAAAACAATTGAAGCACGTTTTGGAATTTAGTGCTTGAAATTTGGAAATTTACTTAGTTTTTGCTTGAAAATGAGGTGGTTTTATCCAAAAAACCTAGCCCTACCCTCGAAAGCGAGTGCAAAGATAGGGTTTTTTGTTGATAAATCAAATAGTCGGCAGATATTTTATAATGGGTAATCCTGAACATTGTCGTTGCTTGCTTAACCAGAACCGTCTTTCTGAATTTATTTCAGAATCTCCTAAGCCACAAGCACAATATTAAGTGTGAGTTTAAATTTTCGCACCTTACTCATAACCAATAAGTTATGGACTTTTGTTCAGTATTGGCTTTCTATCGTCCGGGAGATTCTGAAATAAATTCAGAAAGACGGTTGCTTTTGTTTTTTTTTATTTTGAGTGATCGCCACCGTTTTATGATATACTCAATTTAAATCAAAAAAACCGCCATATGGTTTCCTATCCCCTACTTAAAATTTACCTTTACCGATATTTTACAATATAAACATATTTCACACAAAAATATCGGCTAAATCATGAAGTTACTCGAAGGAAAAAAGGGCATCATCTTCGGTGCATTGGACGACAAATCTATTGCTTGGAAAGTTGCGGAAAGTTGCGTAGCACATGGTGCGAAAATCACTTTGACGAATGCCCCCGTTGCACTGCGTTTTGGTACAATCAATGAACTGGGCGAAAAACTCAATGCTGAAATTATCCCCGCTGATGCGACAAACCTCGAAGACCTCGAAAACCTCCTCACCAAATCTATGGAAATACTCGGTGGCAAGGTCGATTTTATATTACATTCGATTGGGATGTCTGTCAATGTTCGCAAAAAACGCGAATATACCAACATCAAATACGAGTGGATGCAAAAGACCTTCGACATCTCCGCCATTTCCTTCCATAAGCTCATGCAAACCACACTCAAACTCGACGCTATCAATGATTGGGGGTCGGTACTCGCGCTGACGTACATTGCCGCGCAACGCACCTTCCCCGACTACAACGAGATGGCAGAGTCAAAAGCCTTGTTGGAATCTTTTGCACGGAGTTTTGGTTATCATTTTGGCGACCAAAAAAAGGTGCGTGTCAATACCATTTCACAATCTCCTACTATGACTACCGCCGGTAGCGGCGTGAAGGGATTCGACGAATTTTTCGGTTATGCCGACCGCATGTCGCCACTTGGCAACGCCACCGCCGAAGCTTGTGCCGACTACTGCGTCACCATGTTTTCTGACCTTACACGATACGTGACCATGCAAAATCTTTATCACGATGGCGGCTTTTCTATGATGGGAATGAGTGAGAAGGTATTAAAAGGATAAATAGGTATCTAGGGCAAGGCATGTCCTTGCCCCTACTGCTATTATTCGTTGACTCGTTATTCGTTTTTTAACTAAAAAAAAATCAATAACTTAATGTAATTTTTAGTTTTTGGTCATCCATCTAACTTTACCTAAAGCGAATACTCGTCAGACGAATCACTTTATTCAGTGCGAATATTTTATGAGACAAATCACTACATTTCACAAAAAACCTTCGTCAGACGAGTGCGCCCCACAACTTGAGTTCGGCAAATTCTTATTCTTATTTTAAGTTGAAGTTGAAGTTGCGGTTGAAGTTCTCACACTTTCACAATAATATTCTTGCGATGCAGTACATAAGCGAATAACCAAACAAACATTGTAAAACAAAAAGCAAAGGCAAAACTCGCCAACTTAGGAGAGAAAATTGCCGAGAAAACATCCGAATACAAGTAAGCATATAAATTGGTATCGCCCCATTTGATGACTTGCAAAAACAGCTTCACAAATACCCCGGACAGAATGTAACTAAACAATGGATTTTTGCCAAATACCCGAAAAATCCACGCCCATTTTACCAGTTGCCGTTTATCCACGACTTCTATCAACACCAATAATAATGCAGTAACAATCGCCGAAGTATAAATCACATAAGAACCTGTCCATAAGGGTTTATTGATGGGTAAAATGAAATTCCACAATTTAGCGACAACAAATAATCCTAGGGATAAATACAAAACATGAAGGATTCTTTTGTTGGTATTTTCCTGATGTTTAAATAAATATTTACCTATCAAATATCCGATTAATACCTGACTCATACCTGTAAGCGTACCCAACAAACCTTCCGGGTCAAATGGCATTCCAAAACCACCATAAACATGCTTTTCACCCACAAGGAAATTATCAATATACCGACCTATATTATGCTCTAAAGCATACGGATCATTCCCTCCAAAAAAATACAAAATACCCCAATGAAGCAACAACAGCAACACCGCCGCAGCAATCAACCAATTCCTTTTTTTCAATAATACAATCAAAATCCCCGCGCCAAAAAACGAAAGCGCGATACGCTGCAAGACCCCAAAAATCCTCAATTCAGAAGGCGGTGTAAGGTAAAACGGAAACCAATTCAACAACAGCCCAATTAAAAATATCAGTCCTGCCCGAACGGTGATTTTCTTCATTAATTTGCCGGAATCCGCCGTATCCAAATTCCGAAATGACTGCGACATCGACAAGCCCACTACGAATAAAAACGAAGGAAAAACAAGGTCGGTCAAAGTACATCCGTGCCACTTGGCGTGCAGCAAAGGCGCATATACATGCGACCAAGACCCCGGCGTATTGACGATAATCATCAGAAAAATAGTCAGCCCCCGGAGTACGTCGATAGAGATAATTCGTTTTGGATTCATAGCGAAATGGTATAAATGTAATTTGAAGTTAAATATAGAATAATTTTAATGAATTTTATGATCATTCATAAGCAGATGTATCAAAACGAAGGATGACAGCAAAGGTGAATGACAAATCATTCGTATCTTTGCCCTTGCAAACAAGTCGAAAAAATCATAAATTGAGCAAAAAGACTATAAGTATGAATACAAAAGTCGGCGATTACAAACATAAAATTGAATTAAACGGTAAAGTCATACACACTTTGCCCAATAGTTTATTGTCTTTACAAAAATCAATAGAAAAATCGAAATATATCCTTGATTTACAGCCAAATTGGGATGGAGAAAACGCAGAGGCTTACACCGAAACTACATGGATAAAAGCGGTGTCTTTTCTCTGTGAATTTTCCATTGACATCTCTAATACTTTCGCAAAAACACCTGTCACACCTGCTATTTATCACGGACCGGAAGGTAGCATTGATATTTTATGGAAAACAAACGATCTCAATTTGCTGCTCAACATTCCCAAAGGTGAACAACCTGCCACGTTTTCAGGCGAAAATTCATTAGGACAAGAATATGAAGGCAGCCTGAATATCAATAATTACAGTTTATCGTTTTTACCTCATCCTTTTTAAGTTATTTTTATGTGGGAAATTGAGTTGATTCCTGATGATGCTATTTTGTATTATCGTGTACACAAAGGGTTTGTGGTAGAAGGTCAGTTGATTCCGGGAGCATTTAAAGAAAGAGGCGAAGGTAAAAACAGAGGCATGTCAACCGATTGGAACAAATATTCAACAGTAGAAGAAGCACGCTCACGTTCGAAAAATGCTAAGGATAATGGCATCGTGAGTTTCATTGTAGGTGAGGCGCGCAACATCAAAGATATTGTGGTAGAACATGCTCCTCAACCTGACAATCAAGCGCATAGTCACATCAAAGGGATTCCACAAAAAAAGCCAATGAAAACCCGTATTCGCCGTCAATTATTGGATGCTTGTACTTGGGAAGTTAAACCTGGATAAAATAACTCACTCAACTTAGTTCAATAAAAAATGCAAACAAAAATACCAACAACACACCAACTCAAAACCCCAAGATTTCTATTGAGAATACCCAATAAAGCAGACATTCCCTTCGTGTTTTCTGCAACAAGATTCGAGGGATTTAATGATGGAATGGTCTGGAATCCGCCTGAAAAAATAGAAGATTTGCACGAACCTCTACAAAACAACATCAAAGCATGGGAAGCCGGAAAGGGCTACGCTTTCACCATCACAGAAAAAGAGGATGGTAAACCATTAGGCAGAATTTCCATCCGAAAAACGAACAAAGCCAACAGATGGAACGTTGGATTCTGGACGCATCCCGAATCGCAAAAAAAAGGCGTAATGACCGAAGCTCTCAAAGCGGTTTTGAACTTTGGATTTGAAGAATTGTCAGCTACCGAAATCGAAGCCTGTCATGCCCTCTGGAACAAAGCCAGCGAAAAAGTATTGCTACGAAACGGGATGAAATTTGAGCGTTATCTTGCAGAAGGCTTCCAAAAAAACGGACAATGGATAGAAGAAAATTTGCTCGTCATTGACAGCAAACAATGGAACAAAATCAGGAAAAGTCACACATGAACGAATCACCGATCACCAAGCAATTAGACTTTGAAAAAGGCGGCGGCATCCTCCCCGCCATCATTCAGGATAGCGACACCCGCCAAGTCCTCATGCTCGGCTACATGAACCGCGAAGCACTCAACAAAACCCTCGCAGAAGGGCGCGTCACCTTCTACAGTCGCAGCAAAGAACGCCTCTGGACAAAAGGCAAAACCTCCGGCAACTACCTCACTATCAAGGAAATAAAAATAGATTGTGACAACGATACGATACTCGTACAGGCAAGCCCCGCAGGTCCCGTCTGTCATACGGGCAGCGATACTTGCTTTGATGAAACCAACGAAAACCAACACTTTTTACAGCACTTGGAGCGCGTTATACAGCAGCGACGCGACGAGCCTTCGGGCGAGTCCTACACCAGTTCGTTATTCCGCAAAGGCATCAACAAAGTCGCCCAAAAAGTAGGCGAAGAAGCCGTAGAACTCGTCATCGAAGCCAAAGACGACAACGACGACCTCTTTCTCGGCGAAGCGGCAGATTTGATGTATCATTACCTCGTCCTGCTTGCCGCCAAAGGCAAAACCCTCAAAGATGTCATCCAAGTACTCGAATCAAGGCATAAATGATAATTACATTGTTTCATAGTTTCATGGTTCGATTGTTTGATGGTTCGATTGCCAGATGGTTTAGCCGTTTTTTTGCTTCGCAAAAAAACGATAATAATAATGAAACAATGAAACCATCAAACAATCGAATCATCCTCATTTTCTTCGCCTTTTTCTTCCTCATTCGGCTCATCGGCATTACCAATTCGCCACTCGAAATCGGGCATAATTGGCGGCAATGCCTCACGAATATGGTCGCAAGAAATTTCCTCGAAATCGACGCGAATATTTTCTTTCCACGCATCGACATTGCAGGCGAGAAAACGGGCATTATGGGCGCAGAATTTCCACTGTTCAATTACTTGATTTACTTGGCTTCGTGGCTCTTTGGTGAGACGCATTGGCATGGTCGGTGGATAAATTTAATCGTCTCTACCGCAGGTATTTATTATTATTTTTTATTGGTAAAAGAATTATTTAACAAAAAAATAGCCGCTTACGCGACCATTATTTTGACCGTATCTGTATGGTTTGATTTTTCGCGTAAAATAATGCCCGACACCTTCAGCGTCGCGCTCGTGCTAATTGGGTTTTACTACGGTTTTTGCTATCTCAAAAAAGGAAATTTTTGGCGACTTGCACTCTTTTTTGCACTCATTACATTAGGCATTTTAAGCAAATTATCTGCCCTTAGCCTAATGAGCTTTCTGCTGATTCCCCTCTTAATTCCACAAATAAAAATCGGACGTAAAATCGCTATGACATTGGCGGCTGCCTTGTGCGTCACATTGGTCGGCGCATGGTATTTTTATTGGGTGCCACATTTAGCAGAAGCGTATGGTTACATGCTTTATTTCCCAAGAAGCCTTGCAGAAGGCGCAGCAGAAATCGCAGTATTATGGCAACTGACTTTGGAGAAATTTTACTTTAGTGCCTTTCATTCTTATGTGGCTTTTGCGTGTTTTTTGGTGGGTTTGTTTGTTTTATTTTTTAATAATTTTTGGACTCGAAATAAAATCGAAAATTCGCGCTCTGTGTCGTCCTCCCCCCAGCCCCCTCCAAAGGGGGAGACGAATGCGAGTAGTTCTTCGCTTCGCGAAGAATCTCCCCCTTTGGAGGGGGCTGGGGGGTGGAAAAACGGTAAAGCGCATTTTTTTAATTTAATTAATGATAAAAAAATATTTTATTTAAAGATAGGAATAATCACATTCGCACTGATTTTCTTTTTATTTATGCTAAAAACGGGCGAAGTATTCCCTCTGCATAATTATTACATCATTCCTGCTGTGCCTTTGATGGCTTTAGTTGCTGCTTTATTTCTCGCTAATTTAAAACCCAAATACGCGCTAATTATTCTGACCGTCATCACAATTGAAGGCATTGCCAATCAGTACCATGAATTTTTTATCAAAAAAAATGAGCGTTATAAATTAACATTGGAAAGCATTGCAGATAAGATAACGCAAGCAGACGACCTCATCATCATCAACGACGGCAGCCGCAACCCACAACAAATGTACTTCGCCCACCGCAAAGGCTGGACGATTAATCAGGAAGACCTCAACCCCGCACATATCGCTCAAATGCAGACACTTGGCGCAAGTTATTTATTCGTCAACAAAAATTTATCACAACAAAAATTTGAATATAAAACAGTGTACGAAGACAAGCATTACATCATCTACAAATTATAAACCCGTCAACTCATCAATTCGTCACCTCATCAACCCGTCAACTCATCAATTCATGAACCCGTCACCTCATCAACTCGTCAACTCGTCAACTCATCAACCCGTCAATTCATCAACCCGTCAAAAAAAAATGGTCTGCCGCGAAAAACGCATCAGACCATTGATTCACACAAAACAAACCTTAAAACCGGAATTTTTCCGGCTTGATTTAATTCTCCAAATTTCAAGCCAAAGAATGTTAAAAAACGAGCTTTTGCAAAAAATCAATGGTCTTTTGTATATCGGGTTGTAGGTAGCGGTCATCTTCTAAAGTCGTCACAACTTCCCGATATTGCCCGACAATTTTTTCAATTTGCGGCGATGATAATGCAGGACGACGAAATTCTAATGCTTGCATACCAATCATAAATTCTATGGCGAGCAGTCGCTCCAGATTTTGCACGACGCGATAGGCTTTGGTCGCGGCATTCGCAGCCATACTTACGTGGTCTTCTTGTCCATTCGACGAGACAATGCTATCCACCGAAGCAGGTGTGCAAAGCTGTTTGTTCTGACTCACAATTGCGGCAGCGAGATATTGCAACATCATCAAACCGGAATTTAACCCTGAATTTTTCGCTAAAAAAACAGGCAAACCACGCGCTCCCGAAATGATTTGATACAAACGTCGCTCTGAAATATTCCCCAATTCTGCTAAGGCAATCGCCAACATATCCAAAGGCAAAGCAAGCGGTTGAGCATGAAAATTTCCGCCGGAAAGCACCGCATCAGTTTCATCAAAAACATTGGGATTGTCGGTCACTGAATTGGCTTCCGTAAATACGGCTTGGCGTATATATGCGAGGGCGTCCTTGCTCGCGCCATGCACTTGCGGTACGCAACGAAAGGCGTAAGGGTCTTGAACGGAGTATTTTTCGAGTTGAGCTATTTTACTGCCTTTCAGCCAATTACGAATGGTCGCAGCCGTTTCAATTTGTCCGGTATGCGGACGAATATCATGCAGACGTGCATCAAAAGGTGTGAGTTGACATTGAAAAGCATCGACAGAAATAGCGGCATTGAGGTCGGCGAGTTGACTAAGACGATTGGCTTGCGTGACACACCAAACGGCATATGCCAACGAAAATTGCGTCCCGTTCAACAAAGCCAAACCTTCCTTTGATTGCAATTTGACAGGCGGAAAAGCCACCTCTGCAGGCAAGTCACTCACAGGTATTTTTCTGCCTTTATAATATATATTTCCGATGCCGATAAGCGCGAGACTCATATGCGCCAAAGGAATCAAATCACCCGAAGCGCCAAGCGAACCTTGTTCAAATATTTCCGGTAAAATATCGTGATTATACAAATGTATCAATCGCTCCACTGTCTCCAATCGCACTGCTGAATGTCCGTAAGAAAGGCTCTGAATCTTGAGCAACAACATCAGACGTATCACTTCGAGCGGGACAGCATCGCCCGTCCCGCAAGCGTGCGAAACGACCAAATTATATTGTAGTTGTTCGAGTTTTTCTTGCGAAATGCGAATATCGCAGAGTTTTCCGAAGCCTGTATTGACCCCATAAATCGCTGCATCTGTTTCGCTTAAAATGCGTTCCAAATAGGCGCGATTTTTCTGTATCATCTGGCGGCTTGCCTTTGATAATTCAAGTTGGTGGGGCGTAGCGATGAGTTCTGCCAAACGTTCGAGCGTCAGCGTATCCGGGCTGATTTGGTGAATATGTACCATGCGAAAAAAAAATTTGACTGCAAATGTACTCAAATTCCAAATTCCAAAAAACAAATTCCAACCGTTGCGTACTGCCTTCGGCTTGCGTCGCGTACTAATTAGCCAAACTAATGTGGCGCAAGCCGGAGGCATTGCGCTAGGGTTTGTCCAAATTACAATTTGATACGGAGAATTTGCAATTTCTTGTTTGATTCACACGAAAATGTAGTATTTTTGTTTCTCTATTGTCGTTGATTCGTTATTCGTTGATTCGTTATCCGTGTATTCGTTACTCGTGTATTCGTTATTCGTTGACTCGTTATTTGTTGATTTTATTTGCCAAAGGCAAAATAAAAAAACAAGTACACGAATAACGAGTACACGAAATAACGGGTACACAAATAACGAATACACGAGTCAACGAAACACGAATAACGAATCAACGAATAACGAATACACGAAATGATAACTCGTTTACAAATAAAAAATTACGCGATTATTGAGAAGGTCGAAATCGACTTTTCCGATAATCTGACCATTATTACCGGGGAGACAGGTGCGGGAAAGTCAATTTTACTGGGCGCATTGGGTTTGATTATGGGCAAACGCGCAGATACGCGCGTACTGTACGAAGCAGAGAAAAAATGCGTAGTGGAAGCCGAATTTGATATTCGCAAGTATAAATTGAAAAGTTTTTTTGAGGAAAATGACCTGTTTTATGATAAAGATACGACGATTCGACGGGAGCTTTTTCCTTCCGGCAAATCACGGGCTTTTATCAACGATACACCGGTCAATTTGAATTTGATGAAGCAATTGAGTGCTGCGCTGATTGATTTGCACCAGCAATTTGATACGATGGATATTCATAATGTATCATTCCAATTGCGGATGTTGGATGCGCTGGCAAATAACAGTGATTTGCTGGATGATTACACGGAATTATACGCCAAATATCGTGTGAATGTCAACCGCCTCAATCAACTCATTGCCCATCAAAATGACTCTACGCGCGAGATGGATTTCCTCAAATTCCAACTCGACGAACTCCACTCCGCAGAACTCATAGAAGGTCAACAAACCGAACTTGAAGACGAACTCAACACCCTCGCCAATGCCGAAGGTATTAAATTTGCATTGGGAAAAAGTTATCGACAAATCAGTGAAGATGAGGCGAGTATCATTAGTCAATTGACCGAACTCGGCAATGAATTGAGCGGTTTTGTAGATTTCAATGCGACATTGAGCAAATCGTATGACCGACTGATTAATGTGCGGGAAGAATTGCAGGATTTGGCAGGTGAATTTGAAAGCCTGAATGAAGACATAGAACACGACGAGGCGCGTATCATTGAGGTAAAAGAACGCCTTGATTTGATGTATAAATTGCAACAAAAACACAACGTACAATCGTTGCCCGAACTCCTCGCCATTCAAACCGACCTTGAAAATAAATTAAGTATGTTTGGCGATAATACCGCCGAAATAACCGAATTAGAAGGGAAAATTGCGAAACAAGAAGATAAATTACAGAAGATAGCTAAAAAACTTTCCGAAAAACGCCATGCAGTGATTCCTGATTTTGAGGCGAAAATTCACAAGATGCTCACCTTGCTTTCGATGCAACACGCTCGCTTGAAAATCGACGTACAAACCACCGAAGCCCTCACGCCATCGGGTACAGACGAAGTAAATTTCTTATTTGCCGCGAATCAAGGCAGTCGTTTTGATTTGATAAAAAATGTAGCTTCGGGCGGTGAATTGTCCCGACTGACACTTAGCACAAAATCGCTCGTAGCCAGTGCGATTCCTTTACCGACCTTGATTTTTGATGAAATCGACTCCGGCGTATCGGGCGATGTAGCACTCAAAATGGGCGACATCCTCACACGCCTTGCCAAGAAGCATCAAGTTGTTTCTATCACACACTCGCCGCAGGTCGCTGCCCGTGCAAATACGCATTACCACGTCAAGAAAAAAGCGAAAGACGGACGCACCTTTACGCGCATAAAAGAATTGGACAGAGAGGATAGAATCACCGAAATTGCGACGATGTTGAGCGGTAGTCCGCCTTCCGAATCAGCGAAAAAGAATGCAGCGGATTTGTTGGCGCGATGACCGTAGTGCCGTTATTCGTTGACTCGTTATTCGTTTTTTAACTAATTAATAATCAATGACTTACTGCAATTTTTAATTGTCAATGAATTACGAATCAAACCAGTATGCGAATTTTATACTTATAATTTTGCGAAGCAAAATCCAATCAAAAATCAAAAATCACTCACTCCATCAAAAATCATTTCACTCGTAGTTCTTTCTTCAAAATTTTCCCTGTTGCACTCATTGGCAGTGCATCCAGAAACTCAATTTTACGCGGATATTTGTAGGCGGCAATACGTTCTTTTGTCCATGCCATCAGGTCGGTTTCGGAGAGCGAAGCCCCTTCATTGAGCACTACGCAGGCTTGTATTTCTTCGCCAAATTGCTCGTCGGGAATACCGATAACTGCCACCAATGAAACCGCTTCGTGTTTCATAATCACCTCTTCCACTTCACGCGGATAGACATTCAAGCCACCGCGAATAATCATATCTTTGGTACGGTCAACGATATAGAAAAAGCCGTCTTCGTCTTTGATAGCGACATCGCCGGAGTGCAGCCAGCCATTTCTGATAGTTTTCGCATTGGCTTCGGGTTTTTTGTAGTAACCTTTGGTGACGTTGTGACCGCGATAGATGAGTTCGCCTTTTTCGCCGACGGGCATTTCGTTGCCTTCTTCGTCCACGATTTTAACCTCGACACCCCATACGGGTGTGCCTACGCTACCCGGCTTGCGCCCGGTGTCCAAATGATTGAAGGTAACCACAGGCGAACCTTCCGACATGCCGTAACCTTCGAGTATTTTTGCATTAAATTTTTTCTCAAAATTTTCCAATACATTCACGGGTAAAGATGCGCCACCAGATGCACACATTTTCAGATTGGCAGCAATAGCTTCGAGGTCAAAATTGCTGGTATCGGCATTGAGTAAGCCCCAATACATGGTCGGTACTCCTGCGAAAATAGAGACTTTATGTTTCTGCATCAATCCCAAGACCGCCTGCCCATCAAATCGCGGTAATAATACATTTTTAGTGCCTTTATAAATACCCGCATTCATCAAAACGACCATCGCAAAAATATGGAATAAGGGCAACACGATGAGTTGTACATCGTCGGCGGTGCAGTCGGTGATTCCGGTGCAAAGGATGGTGTTCAACAAGATGTTGGAGTGGGTGAGTTCCGCGCCTTTTGGACGCCCCGTAGTGCCTGATGTATAAATGATGACGGCTGTATCTTCCGCGCCTGTTTGTGCAGTTTCGGTGGTGGCGGGCTGCCCGTTCATCAGCATACCAAGCGTCTTGGTGCCGGCTATCGGCGAGGGGTCGGTGGGCTTGGCGGTAATCATAAAGAAGTGTTCGCAAGCATCCACGCGCTCAAATCCTGCGTGACCTTCTGCGCCCATCGGCAGTTCATTCGTCCCTTCAAAACAAAAATAGGCTTTGGCATCAGAGTCCTTCAGGTGGTACTCCACTTCGTCGCGTTTGAGCAAGACACTCAAAGGCACGACCACCGCCCCGGCTTTCAAAATCCCAAAATAAACCATCGGAAAGTAAGGCAGATTGAGACAACTCAAGCCCACTTTATCGCCTTGCTTGATTCCTGCGGCGCGTAATCCGTTGGCAATTTGATTGGCTGCACCATTGATTTGGGCGTAACTGACGTGGGTGTCCATAAAGACAAAAGCATCTTTGGTCGGGTATTTTCTTGCGCTGTCTTCGAGTATAACGGATAGATTTAGCATAGCTTGGAATGAGTGAATGATTTTTTAATGCTACAATGCGATAATGATGCAATGCTACAATAATTTACTTATTTATTTTTGCTAAATTACGTTATTCCAAATATAATTTTTAATTTTTTGTGAAATAAAAAACGCACGAACAGGGGTTCCCATTCGTGCGTTGTTATTTTTCTATCTGAATCAATTAAAATTAGAACTTCCCGTTCTGGTTTTTCCACTCAGATTTTGCCGGAATATTCTGTATCACATCCCAATGCTCGACGATTTTTCCACCTTCGATTCTAAATAAATCGTAGTACGCTACGTGGTCGCCTTTGCCGAATTTCCCTTCGCTTGCAGTGAGTACAAAGTTACCTTCGCCTAATACTTTGTGCACTTTGTCATATTCCATGACCAAGCCATTCTCTGCAAAATATTTCAATGCAGCACCCAATCCATCCAATCCATCAGCAACTGCCGAATTGTGTTGGTGGTAAGTTTCTGTGCTAACGTAATCGGTGATTTTATCCGGTGCGCCACCCATTAGGATGTCATTTACGAATCCTTTGACCAATTCCTTATTAGCGGTAGTTTTGTCGGTATCGGTGATGTCGGTGGCTCCGTCGAGTTGTGTTCTTCCACTTGGGTTTGGCGGTGTAATGTCGGCAAGGTTGTCCCAATGTTCTACGATAAGCCCGTTTTCAAAACGGAAGATATCAAAACCCGCTTTTGGTCCAAAAAAGTCGTACTCGGTATGTGTAAACACGAAATCGCCATCCTCAAATGCTCTGATGACTTTGGCTTTGAAACCACCTTCGGGTGCATTGGCAAGGACTGCACCAAATCCTTCCAAACCATCACCGACCGCCAAATTGTGTTGAGTGTATTTTTCCGCATTGATGTAAGCTACGGGTTCTTTCGCGCCTGTTTGGAGACTTTCAAGAAGCGCAACGGCTTTTTGTTTGTTTGTTAATCCCATTTTTTTCTCTGTTTTAGTTTGTGAATTATCAGATTGTGAATTTGTTTTGTTTGTACCGCAACTGCTGAATAATACAATGACGGTTAGGAGTAAGCTGAATAGTGTGACTGATTTCATCTTTGTAGTAATTTATTGCTAAAATTGATACTGCAAAGATGAAGGTATTTTTAATTTGAATAGATATAATAAAAAGCCGGATGACTGTAAAAATGGGAAAATCTAAAAAATGAGCAAATGAATATATGAGTAAATTTTTGAATGTAACAATGATTCAATGTGATAATATTTTTATCTAATTTTTGAGGTAAAACATTTACTCATTTTATCATTTACTCATCTACTCATTTCAAGCCTAAATCGTTCGGGTGTGGTATGTGTTTGGCGTTTGAAATATTTATAGAAATTGGTGGTTTCTTCAAAACCGGAAGCAAATGCAATTTCTTTGATGGAAAGTTTGGTATTAATGAGCTGTCTTTTGATTTGTTTGGTGCAGATTTCGTCCACAAATTCTTTCGCAGTTTTGTGAGTGATGGTTTTGGAAATATTGTTAAGAGTTTTGGTGCTCACACCCATCATTTTAGCATAGTCTTGCACTCGTGTGGTTTCCCTTACATTATGTTCCACTAATTTTTGGAACTCAATGAATTCACCCAAATATTTTTTGTCGAAGATAATTTGCTTTCTTTTTGATTTTATCCTGTATAATTTGGTGATTAATATGTGCAATTCGCTCCTGATAATTTCCAGAGAATATTTATCATTTGTACTAAAATATTCGTTTTGCATTCGATTGATGAGGTCAGCAATTTCTTCCATTTCGGTGGTCGATAATTGAATTTTGGGAGTACCTAATAATTCATTGAATATCTGCAACGACTTAAAGGCTTCTAATTGTTCGAGATAGCTCACCAGAAAGTCATCTGTAAACAATAGCATACTTCCGGTCAAATTACCTCTGAAAAATTTTTGAAGCTGGTCTTTTCTTACGGTTAAAATTGTTCCTGCCTCACAAGCATAATCCCTGAAATCAACGGTATGATAGCCTTCTCCGGTTTCAATAAAAATAATAATATAAAATTCCACAACATGTAGCTCGTCAGGCGAATGGTCAGTACCTACTATATCAAATAATTCCTCTATCCGCACTAAGTCAAATTCAGCATTCGGATTTTGCTGATTATTAAACTTTATATGTACGGTATTTTCTTTCATTTCAATGCTACAATATTACAATGTAAATCACGCAGAGAACGCAGAGATTTGATAATGAACCCTCTGCGAACTCTGCGTGAAAAAGTGCTAACTACTTTTACGGCAAATCTAAACATGCCTAAAATTTACTCATCTACTCATTCGTATTTTTTAAGAATGTTTTGAGTCGTTTCGCAAAGCGTTTCATCGTTTCCTTCGGGGCAGATTCTTTCAAGGGTTTTTCGAGCCTCCGTTTTTTTGTCGAGTCGATGTAGGGCGTCGGCTTTGAGGAATAAGGCAGTGGGGCGGTCTTCGGGATTTTCTTTGATGATTTGGTCAAATGATGTGATGGCGGCTTGGTAATTTTCTTGTTGAAATAATTGAATGGCTTCACCGAGCGGAGTGGGTTGCGGTACAGGAACGCCCTTGCTACCTCCTACGTAAAGTTCGATAAGTTTGGTGCCTGTATCTGCGAGCGGATTGTTTTCTTTTTGAGTGAAAGGAAATAGAAAATATAACAGTAATAAAGGTATTAATACTGCCGCTATTCGCATTGCCCAGAGCCTTATCTGACGGTTATCTTTTTCTTCTTTATTTCTAATGACTTCCATTTGGGGTTTGGGAGTTTCTTTTTCTTCTGCTGCTATTTCATTTTCAACCTCCGCTATACGCGATTTAAATTCCTGAAGACGAGCATCTTCGCTATGTTGCACACCTGCTATGGCGAGTTGGTGTAGCTTCACTTCGTTGGCAAGATCGGGGTCGTTTTTGACTTGTTGTTCAAAGGCGGCGGCTTCTTCGGGAGCCATTTCGCCGTCCAAGTATTTATCTATGATTTCTGTGTATTTCATGATTAATTTGTTAGTAGTCCTTTGAGATAATATTCTAATTTCGGGTCTTCTTTAATGAGGTTTTTGAGTTCGTTCATACATTTGGAACTGTTGTTTCTGACGGTGCCGAGTTTCAGACCTATTGCTTCGGCAATCTCCTCCAGTTTCATTCCTTCCACATAACGCATCAGAATGATTTCTTGACACATCTGTTTAAGTTTGGCTTGAAAAAGCCGACCGACATTTTCTAATATTTCTTCATCAAACACCTTCATCGTTGTTGAAAATTTGCTTTCATGTCCAGGTGTTATTCCATCTAATTTTTTTCGTCTAATCTCATTCAAAATCTTTCTATCTATCAAGGTGTAGAGAAATGCCTCAAGTGATCCTTTGTTTTTGTATTCAAACTTGCCCGCCTTGATTTTTTCAAACAAGGTCGTTATTCCATAAATGAAAACGCTGTGCTTATCCTCATCATTAAAATAAGCCGGAATACGCTTACTATGCTTTCGCATCAAGTAGGCTTCATCCTTAATGAGCCATTTCACTCCTTCGTTTTCCTCCTTCCGGTTGCCGGAACTGAGCAGGTCGTAGATTTTCTTGTCGTCCATAATTCGTGGTGTGTTATTATATGTCTTTGCAGGGCTTTTGGGTCATCGAATATACATGTTTTTTTTGAATAGACATATTCAGAAATAACTTTTACTAATGTTTTCCTCCCCCCAACCCCCTCCAAAGGGGGAGACTTTCGCGGATATATGTCCCCCTTTGGAGGGGGTTGGGG
>CALHBW010000098.1 GCA_937930625.1 uncultured Saprospiraceae bacterium
TATTTAAAATCAATTATTTACAAAATAAAAATAAAAAATTTGTTTGTAAAATAATTTAAATTCAAACGTAAATCTATCTCGTCTGACATTTTGAAAATGTCCGACGAGTGGGCTTTCCACCAAATTCCTAGATGAGCCAAATAAACTCGTAGTGACTACCCTTCCAAATCAAATTCAAGAAAAGTAACTACTATGAGTTTAAATAATGTGCAGGTTGAATTATTGTAACTTACGCTGTCATTTTATCATTTCGATTACTACCAATTATAAACTGCACCCGCCGAAACGGTCAAAACGTGCAACCAATTTTTCAAGTATCCATCACCCGGTTCTCCGTTTTCTACATCACCTGTCCCGACACCGCCACCGCCTAAGTAGCGAAGGTTGAAAAAGACATTAATGGGGTCGTTCAACTTCAATCCTGTGCGGAAACTTGCATCCAAAATCGCTCCTATCACATCGTTGTCGCTACCATTGATATAGCTGATTGGTGCGTAGAAACCATCTGCTTCAATTTCTGTATATAGCCATTCGCTGTGTTGCGTTCTAAAGCGAGCTTTCATTATCGGAACTACGCCCAAATCGCGACTAGTGCGAAACAGCGTGCCGTCGGTAGATTCAAAAGTGATAGTCGCATTTCGTACCTGAATACTCGCCCCTATTCCGAATGAATATTTGTCATTATTGGGCATCAATTCTCGGAGATAACTAATACGGTAAAAAGGAAAATTATATAATAAATCAATCCCTGTATCAGCCGGAAATCTAAGTTCATCGACCACCAAATCTTCTGCCAGTAAAATCTCTGATTCAAGGCGTAAGGGTTGATACAAAAAGAACAAAGTATTGCGATTTTTAAAATCCAATTCCAATGAAAGTCTGGCAGCCGGAAACAGAACATCCTGTCCACCATATTTCACATAGTCAAAGTAAGTACCGCTGTTACTGAATTGAATTTTGTGGCTCAATACGCCCACAAAACCCAATTCTGATACCGAACGGAACTCAAAATTTCTCTGTGCAAATGAAGAAGTTGTGATAAATAGTAAAATTAAAATTACGCTGAAACGTTTTAAACTCATTATGTCTAAAATCTTTTGTTTGTGAATGAAGGCTGTCAGTCTATAGTCCATAGTTTTCTTAGCAAGGGCAAAACAGACAGATAGCCAAATGATTGTAAAAAGGTCTTACAACCACGTTTGATTGATTTTGTTTAGAAAACTGCGAAAAAAATAACACTACAACTATGCGTTCATTCAAATTATTTCTTTTGCTTTTTGTAATAGTGGGATGTCAGGATTCATCCGAGAAAAGGGTGGTAGAGGCTTCTTGCGAATGTGGAATGATACAATCACATAGGTTTTCATATGTCGGAATGAATAATCCATTTCATATCGTTTCTAATTGCCCGGACAGTACAGATTTTATTGTTGAATCAGGAGGAGCGGAGATTTCATTTTTCTCTGAAAGAAGTTTTTCTGTAAAATCTCAATATCGGGGGCGTGTCATCCTCAAATTAACTGTAGAAGAAGATGGCGAAACAAAAATATTAGATGAACTTCGCTTCACAATGAGGCACATTCATCCCGGAGTGGCTTATCTCAACAAACCTTATAGAACTTCAATTGATCTAGGCGAACTGCAACACTCTATTTCAAACTCAGGGATTCGCGCAGAATTATTGAACCACGATATCGACATAAGATTTCCGATTGTCAGTTACAACGTTACCATAGCAAAAGAAAATCAAAAATTTCTTTCCTGTCAAAATAAAGAGTATAAATTTGAGGCAGATTGTCAGGAAATTCTCCAACAAGCGGTAGTCGGAGATATATTGATTTTTGATGAAATCATCACAAAAATTCCGGGAGATAAAGAGCTAAAAATAGAACCGCTTGTTTTAAGAGTGATATAAATAAAAATAGCCATCACAAATGATAGCGCAGTTGATTTCTCCCCACAAAATCAAAAAAGAGGCTGCCCGAAGGCAACCTCTCATTTATTAAAAACAGTGGTAATCTATTTGAAGGAATGAGACCTAAATTCAGTAGTTTTTAATGGTTTTATCAGGACTTGGATTCAAAAATAAGAGGACACCTTGAGATGTCCTCCGGCTTATAAATAATCCAATCGGTTAATTCACAGTTTCTTATCGAAGAAAGTTTAAGTTTAAGAATAAGTTTAAACTTAAACTTCATTCGACAAGCGGATATTCGACTTGCGAAATTCACTCATTTTGTCCAGTCTGTCTTTGTACATAATCGCCATAGCAGATATATTTTGACAAGTATCTAAATGTTCTATAAAGTAAAATATTCGATAAGTATCCCATCCGTTGGTATTGTATTTCATAGTATTTTGAGTTCTTTTAGAGTAATTTGCCATATATCTCGTATTGTGCATAACAACTCTATTTTTTAATAAATTCACTGATCGCTTTATGCTCTCCAGCTTCTATTTGAATCATATACACACCTTGAGGGAGGGATTTGACATCAAATTCTATATTGTCTTGGAAAGCAGGGCTGAATGTTTTTTGTCGGATCAACTGCCCTTGAGTATTCATTAAAATGGCTGTACCTTCTTCGATTTGATTATCTTCAAATTCAACATTCACGCTGATTCTATCTGTTGCCGGATTAGGGAATACATCTACGCTGTGCCCCTTATCTTGAATTATACGAAAATCTGCCGCGCTATTATTATTGTTAGCTGCCTGTACTGCAAGTGATGTTGGTATTCGAACGCCGCTTGTATTATTAGGCTGTCCATTTGTATTATCAACAATATTTGTAGGCTGATAATAGACAATTAATTTAGCAGAAGCTTCTTCCGAACCTTCAAAGGATTCGGCTACTCTTTTACCCGTTCCCTCTATGAGAATTGTAATTGGTTTGCCAAGTCCATCCCAGCTTGTACTACTTACAATTTCTTGTACAATACCTTTAATATCAGGTGTACGTTGTGCGTCTGTGGCAATACCTACGCTATTCCATGTAGGTGGATTCCACAGTACGGATGCACCTGTTTTTGACCTTGAGGAAATATCATAAGGTACATTGGCAAATGGCTGAGAATCACCATCATCTTCGCCATATATTTCTAATGTTCCCGAATTATTGCGTGTTTCATCTACGGTAAATTGTACGAAAGCACTGTCGATAAGCGTACCGGGTGCCAAGAAAATATTATCAAATCGCAAGCCTATCGCTTGGTTTCCGGTGCTACGGCGGTCGTAGGTCAATTCTAAATCAGAACTACCTAAGTCCACGTCTCCGTTTGTTCCTGTTTCTTCTGCATCATCATTACCTGTCAAAATGGGTACTTCGATGACGGATGAATTGATAGCCGTAGGCTGTCCGGCACAACCGCAGTTGCCATTCGTTACATCATCAGTTGTTGTTCCGTCACCGTCGTCGCAAGGCAATCCGGCTTGTGGGCAGCTATCCAGCGTATAGTTAATAATGAGTTGAGGCGCATCATTCGGAAGGTTGCCCTCTCTGGATTCTGCCACGCGTTGTCCCGTACCATCAATTTTGATAACGATAGCACTTGAAGAAGTATAACCGTTTCTACCTACAATTTCTTGTATGATAGCGCGTATATCAGGTGTGCGTTGAGCCGCCGTTTTGTCTCCTGTCGTCCATGCCGGGATCGTCCAAAGTACAGCACTATTTGTCTCAGAGCGATTCGTGAGGTTATAAGCTGTGGTTGGAAAAGCAGCTGCATTATCAGTTGCTTCGCCTGTGATAACCGCCGAAGTTGCCCCGGTGTCCGATTCGTCTGCTCTGAATTGAATGTAGGCACCGGTTATCATTGCCCCTTGTGGGATATTCATTCCCGTAAAGCGCAAGCCCAATGTCTGTTCGCCTCTATTATTGTCTCTCCCTATTTCGAGGTCGCTACTATTAAAATACATTTCGCCATTACTATCAATTTCTTCTACATCATCATTGCCACTGGAAATGGTCGAATTAGTACTAAATTGTTGTCCAAATCCTACTGTAATTGTCACTTGATCGACCACAGATTGTCCGCCATCTTCATCTGTCGCAATGGCTCTTATAACATAAGTTCCTTCTGCGGGTGGTTGCCAATAAACGAGATACGGGAACTCATCATCAATTTCATAGCTCACGCCATTGATAAAAAATTCAACATGTTGTACATCACCATCTGCATCTTCTGCATCGGCAGATAATTTTATAACATCATAAGGTGTAAAGGTAGCGCCATTTGCAGGTGATGTCACCATGACATCAGGTATGAAATTGTTAATATCTACTGTAATTGTTACGATGTTTGAAGTACCTGTGGCGCCCGCATTGTCTGTAGCAATAGCAACGATATCGTGATTGCCTAATTGATTGAAGTCATAAAGCATTTGATAAGGTTCGCTTGTATCTTCACCAATGAAAGTACCATTGACAAAGAATTCTACTCCTGTTACCGTTCCATCAATATCTTCAGCATCTGCCTTTATCATTAGTGTCTGAAATGAGGTTAGTGTACTATCTTGCCAAGCCTGTGTTAGAACGGCTTCGGGGGGTATATTTGGTCCGACCTGAACGTATATCGTTTCTGAGGGTGATGAGCAACCATCGTCGTCGGTAGCTACTGCGATGATTTCATACAAACCATCTTGAAAGAAATTGTATGGTACATTAAAAGTAGATGTCGCATCTACGCCGATAGATTGTCCGTTTACAAAGAATTCCATTTGCACAATCGTGCCGTCCAAATCCTGGGCAGTTGCGTTAATATTGAGTGCCGCCGCCGAGCCGATTACCAGACCAGTCGATGGTGAGGTAATTTCTACATTAATCGGACAGTTATTTGGAATAATTGCTGAGATATTTATCGGATTTGAGACGGTCTGCATTCCATTATTATCGGTAGCAACAGCCGTGATAGTATGACCTCCATCTATCAAAGTATAATTGATTCCATAAATTGTACCATTTATCAATTGACCTGTACCCAATAAGCTGCCGTCAACATAAAATTCTACCTCTGCAATGCTACCGTCAAAATCAGTAGCATCTGCTTGAATCTGAATAGTACCGGGTGTATTATAAGTGGTGTCGTCAAAGGGGCTGACAATTTCTACTTCCGGCGGAACATTGGGAAAATCGAAAGCCGTTGTAAACGACCAGTAATCCGTCCAGCCGCTACCGTCATTGACTCTCCAGCAATATTCTGTATTCTCCTGAAGCATTCCGGCAGGAATCGTATATGAAGTACCTATCGTGCTAGCTGTATGTACTGTTGATTGAACATCAATAGGGTCAAGGTTCAAATTTGGATTTTCAAAGATAAAAAGTTGATTAGGCTCACTGACTACATAAAGTGTACCGTTATCATCCATTGTGACACCTTCCGGCTGTGGAATGGCATTTACTAATGTACCATTTCCGCCACCTGCATTGAGGGAAATACGACTGATTTCATTGCAGTTTTCATCTGTTTCTACCAATGCCAAACTTTCATGGCTCAACAAAAGCGTATGGTTACTAACGTCCAATTCATCAAAACCACTTGTCAATCCCAAATAATGCAAATCTGCTATATCACCAAAACCAAAGGGATTAAGTGTCATATTGCATACTGTATTGACCGAAGAAAGTATTGTGGGATAAGATACAGGTGTCGGGAATGAATAAAAACCTTTTGGTGTTTTTTCCTTTACGGTGAGGACTTGACCCGTTTCAGGGTCGTAAGAAACACCTTCAAGACCTTGGTTGTTGTTCCAAGTTCCGGGTAATTGTACATAATCTGCATCACTATAAAGTACCACCATAGTGGAAGATGTAATATCGAAAAAGGTAATTCTGCCTCGACGCTCCTCCGATACTGCATATCGTGTACCTGAAATGTGTACGATACCCTCTGTATCATTAAAACCAGATAGGAAAATTGTTCTCAGGACTCCTCCTGCCAAATTAGTTTCGTATATGGTGGTGTTTCCATTCGCCACCATAAATAGCGTATTGGTCAATGAATTGTATGTGACGCCCGAAAGGTCATCCGGTATAGAAGAAATAACCGTAGGTCCGCTGACCAACTCATATTCATCAAGATTGATTGTACCAAATTCAGCATTCGCATCTACCGTACAATTAACAACCTCAATATCTACACTTCCACTTGTGCCACCCCACTGCAATTCTACAGGGATGCCTACATTGAGCGATTGATTAGCCGGAGAAATCAGCGTAGCTGTACTCGAAAGCCCAGAAAAATTTGCCGGAGTCGCTAAGAGCGTACTCAAACTAAGTATGGTGGATAAAATGGTGATTTTTAACTTAAAGTCTGACATAAATAAAGGTAAAAGGGTATTATATTTAACTGTTGATTCGCTGCAATGTAGCTCCTAAGCACACTTTACACATCCTATTTTTTAGTCAAGTGTGACTGAACACATTAAACTAAATTTAGATGTTTTTGAGGCAGAAAATGCTTTAAAAAATGTTTAAATCACCTATTTAAAAACTTCTGTTAAAATACCTTTATTTATATTTAACTTTAATTTTATTATTTATTTATTTATTTATAAAAATTTAAAAACCAATTAATAATTATTAATCAGACATAATATCATTTAGTCATATTAAAATTAATTTTAATTTAAAATATTCCTTTAAAAAGGTAATTATTAAAAAAAATCTTAATGCAATGGCAGAATTTGCATTATTGAAAAATATTTTTTTTCTCGTATCTGTGACACGAGATATTTAAGTAGAAATGTCGTTTTTATGATATTATTTTACGCAAATAAACCGTACACTTAGGTGAGAGTGAATGAATGAATGAATGAATGAATGTGTGAATGTGTTAGTCCATAAAATAGGTTGATAGTGTTCTGTGGAATTTAGGGAGTGTTCACCCAACTGTGTCTTATTCGATTAAATTAAGGATGCTATATTTACAAAAGACTGATAATCAAATCTCTGCGAACTCCGCGTTCTCTGCGTGACACAAAATATTGAATAGTCCCGGAATTTAAGTAGTAAGCATCAAATAATCGACATTTTTGAACGTGTCTTTTTTCGTCATACTTCAGCTATTTTTCCTCATGTAGCTCGGCTATAATCGTCAAAATGAGCTTCGTCTGACAAAAAAATACCCTGCTCAAAAAGTGTCG
>CALHBW010000099.1 GCA_937930625.1 uncultured Saprospiraceae bacterium
TGTTACCCGCTTTGTCGGTGACGTATTCTATGCCAATGCTATCTGTCATATTTTGTGTTGATTTTTTATTTGGTAAAAATACGGAGTTTTTTGATGAGAAGCAATTAATTAATCAGACCCAGAAAATATTACCTCTTCGAAATGATAATGTGTTTTTTGCCATCGACATTCTTATTAGCCCAAGTATAAAACCAAAAAAAGAGGATTCAAACGAACCCTCTTTTTTTCTTTACTTGGTTACGTTCCAATGAAGGAAGAGGCTTTACCAAGTCTAACGTTGTAAAATTAAGGGAATTTTGTGATATTCGCAATTATGTATTCGTGATGAAGGCATGGCAGTGGTTTGGAATAATTCCGAATTTTAGTTAATTTGCATTTGGTAATTCCTCAAAAAATGAGGTACTTTGAATCACTATGACCGTACTGTTTTGGAATATTAATGGTAATGATGTTTCGGAGTATTTGAAAGATTTAATTTCAAATCACGATATTGATATATTGGTTTTGATTGAATCAGAATTGAAACCAAATGACATCTTAGACATTTTAAATGAGGAAATTACACTTTATTTTTATTGCCCCAATATAGCAAATACGAATATCCAAATCTTTACAAAATTCCCTGATGACTTAATTCAGCCTATTAATGAATCCTCAAGGCATACTGCAAGACAATTGATTATTCCATCAAAACAAGAAGAGTTTTTATTTATTGTAGTCCATTATCAAAGTAAGTTGAGGTGGAGTGATAGTAGCCAAGCAGCACACAGTCCTGCATTAAGTAAATTTATAGAAAAATCAGAAAACTTAGCAGGACATCAAAAGACAATTGTTTTGGGCGATTTTAATATGAATCCATTTGAATATGGCATGATACAAACAACTGGGCTTCATGCAACTATGGATAGACAAACTGCGTTAGAAGTATCAAGAACTGTTGATGGAAACAATTACAAATATTTCTACAATCCCATGTGGTCTTTCTTTGGCGAACAAGGAAAAGGTGAAGTAAACGGTACATTTTATTATCGAAAAGCAGAACCAATATGTTACTTTTGGAATATAATTGACCAAGTGATATTTAGACCGGAAACTGTTCGATACTTTGATGAAAGCAGTCTGCAAATTATCACGAAAACACCAAATCACGATTTATTAAAATCCAATGGAAGGATAGATACAACTATTAGCGATCACCTTCCTGTGATATTCAAATTAAATTTTTGATATGACAACTTCTAAGAATTTTTGGTCTGATAAAATCGGACAAGCTGATATGAAAGTACCCAAAACTATTCTTGTTGAACAGGCTAATTACTTTAATGACATGACCAAGAATAAGTTAGTGGCAAAGGTTAATTCTACTCATTCTATAAATAGTAAGGATTTTGACGGCACTATTATTCATGAATTTGATATTGTGAGTCCTTCACTCGGAAATTACACCTTCACACTATTTACAGTAGGGCATGATATAGACATGTACCCATTATCAATTTCCTTTAATATAGGAGAAAGTCATTTTTTTGAAGTTGTAACAGAAGAAGAATTTGAGAAAGCTCTATCAAAAATAATGACCCACAAATCCACCGTAAATGCTATCAACGGTTTATTAGCCCAATCATAAAAACAAAAAAAGAGGATTCCACGCTCGCAGAATCCCCTTCTCTTTTCACAATAAAAAAAACAAATTAGTCCATAGTTGATGGTTGATAGTCCACAGAAAAACATGGAATAAAACGCGATTCTCTATCGACTACAGACTACCAACTATCGACTAATTCAATTCTTCACAAACCGCTTTACTTTAGAAAGTCCGTTGTTATCCGTTACTTGGATGAGGTAGGTACCTGCGGCGAGTTGGTTCATATCTATTTCGTAAGTATTCAAACCTTGTGTCGTATTTTCTGTACGCGTTAGTAGTGTTTGTCCTACAAAATTAACTACTTGAATTTGGATAGTACCCGTATTGTCCGAATCATAGACAAGGTACATCGCTTCATTCACAGGGACAGGATATACGGCGATGTCGCCCTTGATGCGTGTTGTGATTTGTACGACATTCGAATATTCAAATGTAGCATCCAAATCGACCATGCGTAGGCGATAATAATTATTGCCGATGGCAGGACTTGCATCTTCAAAGGTGTATGAAAGTGTTGTGAGCGACGTTCCGGCAGCATCGACTGTGCCGATTCTTGCGAAATTTACACCATCCGTACTTTTCTGTATTTCAAAGTAATCACTATTTTCTTCTGTTGCCGTTTTCCATGCTAATTCATTGACGCCATTGATATTGCGACCTGTGAAGGATAGTAATTCAATGGGCAATGCAGCGAGACAATTGCTACCGTCCATGAGAATATTGTCGCATACTTCAAAACATTCGGCAATCGTTGTATTTTCATTCAGTGCTTCCATGAATCTGTCGTCGAAATTATTGGGGTCAGAACAAGGCTGCCCCACAATATTTTCCTTACAGCTAAAATCACCACAAGCACCATTTGCGTAGGTATAGAAAGAAGAAAAACCCAAGACTTTCTCAAACCTTGCGGTGTGAATACCGTTCCCATTATTGGTCATAGCAAAGACGCCCGGTACGCTAAAGTTGCCACCACCGGCTACATAGAAGCCTTCAGTGTTTGGCATGGCATTGCCTTCGCCAAGGTGCATCGTGAGTGTCACTGCTTCGCCACAATCATAGCAACTATTGAAGCAATAGGTTGGCAGTGTGGCATCTGCACTGATATTGAGCGTTCGATTGACAAAGACTTCTCCGCCACCACCAAAGGTTGTATTGGTACAGTCGTAGTATTTGTCACCGAAATCTTCTTGAATTTCCCATTTATCCAGTTGGAATTTGTACTCATAATTGCCCGGTCCTAAGTCAATAATGGTATGCGTCCAGATACCATCGCCGTCGCTGTCGTCGAGTGGGTTGGAGTTGGGCGAAAAGCCATTGAATGTACCACTGACAAAGACTGAATCAAAAGCCGCCGTATAGTTATTCATATTTACAGAGAAGGTAACATCGTAAAGTTCTGCGGCAGCAGTTTTCGTAACAACATCATCAAAGTAATATTTTTTCTCTGCGGCAAGTACTTCACCAAAATCAAAGAATAAAGTCAGGCGGCTATACATCCGTCCTTCCGCCACCTGACCGGTCACGCTGTAACAGACTTCAACCCAGGTTTGTGTATCATCTATTGGTTTCTGCAATTCCCAGTTCGGTGCGCCGTTTAGACCACCTTCAAGTTTGAGTCGTAGATTGGCGGGTTCATCAACCCATACTTTGAGGCAGATAGCATTATCGGTAGTAAAATCGAGCGTTATCGACGGGTCGGCAAATGCACCTGCCCAGTCCTGCGAGCCGGGGGGCTTGGTAAATTCCCCTACATTGGCACTCGTATTGATGCCGCCGGGAGCAGGATTGGCACTGGTTATATTCATAAATCCGGCGGGTATGCTACTCCCGAAAAATTCAAAATCAGCCGTAGTAGCAGGAGTTTCAAAATCAAGGATGGTTGTTTGTGCATTCAAAGTAAACAGCCCTAACATCAAGGCAAAAGTAAGTAGTAGATAGTTCTTCATAATTCGTGTTTGGTTATTAAGTTGAGACACAAGGTATTTTGACACCTTTGTGTTGAATTAACACGAAGTTAGTAAAAAAGACGAAACAAGCGAAAGATTAATTTAACTTTAGTTCAATTTTTAAAATTTTATACGGGAAAACTTTATTTGAGTGATTGGGTTTATTTGGTTTATTGAGTTTATTGAGTTTATTGGTTGATTGGTTGATTGGGTTTATTGAGTTTATTGAGTTTATTGAGCCAATTTTGCTCTGCGAAATTTATTCTGCTTCTCAATCAACCAAATCAACCAATCAACTCAATCAACCAATCAACCAAATCAACTCAATCAACCCAATCAACTACTTCACTTGCACCCTCAACAACCACTGATGCAAAAGTCCCGGAAAAAATCGCTTCAAATAGATGCCCATCACTTCCCGCTTGCCAATATAGACTTCATGCTTTTTGCGTTCAATGGCGCGTACCATTTTTTGGGCGCATTGTTCGGGGGAAAGCCCTTGTGCTTGCATCTTGTCCATGTAATCTTGTGGCGAGCCGTCGGCGGTAAGTGCATTGAATGAGATACGGGTCTTGACGAAGCCGGGACAGACCATCGTTACTTTCACGTTATCGGCATCATGTTCCAATCGAAGGCAATCGAAAAAGCCATGTAGTGCATGTTTGGCACCACAGTAGCCGGAACGATATTGAGAGGAAAAACGTCCCATGAGACTGGTGACATTCACAAAGTGTCCTTTCTTGTTTCGGATAAATTGTTCTAATACAATTTTAGAGAGATGAATGGTGCCGAAGTAATTGACTTCCATTAATTTGCGGTGTACTTCCATACTTGTTTCTGCCAAGAGAGAACGCTGACTGATGCCGCCATTATTCACCAAAATATCAATTTGATGATTGGCTAAAACTTGTGTTGCGGTCGTTTCGATACTTGCAGCATCCGCTAAATCGAGTGGAAATACTGCGATTTTTTCAGGAAATGCACATTTAGATTTGACTGCTTCAAGTACATCCTTTTTGCGGGAGGAAAGAATTAGATGCACGCCTTTTTTGGCGAGTTGGTAGGCGAGTGCTTCGCCGATACCGGAAGACGCGCCTGTTATCCAGACTGTTTTGTTTGTCCAATTCATAAGTGTTATCTTTAAGCCACTAACATACGAATTAAAACGTTAGTACATTATAAATATATTTTCAAAAACAAAGAAATGAATAAATTAATCTCTTGTACACTCGCCTATTTTTTCTTTCCAATAATTCTTGTCTTTGGGCAGGTAAATGATAGTAATAGTCCCGAAAAGGTCAATATTCATCTATTGAATGAACCGGAGCAGCTCACTCCTCTGAATTCCGTTGATAACTCGGCTACGATTATCTCTCAAAATATCTTTCAAACGCTTTTGAATGTTGACCATTTTACGCATAAGGTCATTCCGGTATTAGCTAAGGAAAGACCTACATTTTCAAAATTGCCGAGTGGGAAATTGAGGGCAGATATGGAAATCAGAGCAGCTGCAAAATGGGATAATGGAACGCCAATAACAGGATATGATGTCGCTTTTACATTGAAAGTATTGAAGAATCCTAAAACAGACAGCCGTTCTTTAAAGCCATATTTTGAGGACGTAGAGGATATTAAAATTGATAAAGATAATCCCAAGAAATTTTCTATTATTTTTGATAAACCTTACATGATTATTGAGAGTATATTTAGCGACTTCCCCATTATCCCTTCATATATTTATGATAGCGAGGGCTTGATGGAGTCTTTTACCGTCAATCAATTTTTTAACGATAAAAAACTTAAAAATGACTCTATAATAATTCGTTTTGCCAATCATTTTAATGGTGAAAAATTTCAGCGTGAAGTCGTTGTAGGTTCTGGTGCTTATACTGTGGATACTTGGGCGGTGAATTCGCATATTACATTGAAATTGAAAGAGGATTGGTGGGGACATGCTTTGCGAGATGTCAATTATCGTTTTGAAGCTTTCCCAAAAAAATTAATCTATACTGTCACCAATGATGACAAAGCTCTCGAAAAAGGATTGGTTGATGTCGTGAATCGCTACCGAAGAACTCACGATGAAAAATTAGAAAATTTGAAAGATAAATTTCGGGTGCAAACTGTACCCATGTTTGCCTATGATTACATTGCCATAAATACTCGTCGTCCCAAATTTGCGGATATACGTACACGCAAAGCACTCGCCCATATAATGGATAGTGAAAAAGTAATTTCTGATTTTTTGCACGGTGCGGGAGAGCGTTTAGCGAGTTTTTCGCATCCGGAAATTAAAGAACGCCTGAATCCCGATGTACAACCTTACGAACATAGTTTGAGGAAAGCCAAAAAGCTACTCAAAAAAGCAGGTTGGAAAGATACGAATAAGAATGGCATCCTCGACAAAGAGATAAATGGAGAACGAGTCGAATTTAATATTAACATAAATTACAATGCAGGAAATAGCCGCCGCGAATACACTTGTAAGGTTTTTCAAACAAAATGCAAGCAGGCAGGTATCAATGTCAACGTTGTTCAATTGCCTTGGAGTAAGTTGCTGAGTGTTGGCAAAACACACGATTTTGATTTGTTGGTCGCAGGTTGGATTAGCTCCCCCCTAGAATCAGACCCGAAGCAAATCTGGCATACAGATTCATATGGTTATGGAGGCTCAAATTACACGGGTTTTGGAAATGCACAGTCCGATATGCTCATTGAGCAATTGAGAAGGGAAATGGACGAGAATAAACGCAATGAATTATACAAAGTACTTCATCAAATGATTCACGATGAAGTACCTTATATATTTTTATTTACTCAAAAAAATATCACGCTTGTCTCCCAAAAATTTAAAAACACACAAGCATCGGGTGTGCGTCCGTATTTTTGGTACGCAGGATTCCAATTGGCAGATTAGAGCATTTTACTCCATTATCTCATAATCAATATCCAACTTGCGTAAGGCGCGAAACGCTGCATTGGTCGTGCCGGATACTTCGATTTCTATTTCTGTGCCTTCGAGCAGGTAGCCTGTGAGTTCGGTAGCGAGTGAGCTGTCCATACTGTCGGCTACTTCGGTGAGCATTTTACTGATGGCGCGTTTGTCGGGGCGTTTTGCACTGCAAGAGAGTAATTTTATTTGCATGTCAGAATGAGTAAATTAGTAAATGATTAGATGAGTAAATGTTAAATGACTCATACTAAATGCCCAAGATAGTAAATACTTTTTAGATTTCTAAAAACAAAGAAAGGCTGCCCAAAAGGACAACCTTTCAAAGAAACAGAAATATTATCAGATGTTTGATGGAGTGTTTGCAGTTTGTTAGTCCACAATCCGTCGTTATTTCACGTATAAGCGGCGGACTGCGGACAGATGAACTGCGGACTAATTTTACTCTGAAATTTTCACAAAACGCTCGGTGGCATACGTATCGTCACCATATCGCAGGTGAAGAATGTAAACGCCAGCCGGGAGTTGGTTGAGCGGCACGTACAAGTGTTCAGCGTCGATATTATGTGTACCAATCAACTGACCGGATGTACTGTAAATCCCTATAGAACCACCCTCGCGGATGTTTTGGAAACTGATATTGATGTATTCCGTCGCAGGATTCGGGAAGATACGCATCGCCGGACTTTCGACGAAGTATTCCTCACCACGCAAATCAAGCGGTGGATAATTTTGTGCTTCGGCAGTGATATTGACGGTGTAGTCTTCCACTTCGCCATAAGCAAAATCGCTACAAGGATTCATGAATCTGTTCCAACGCATGGACACGCGCATACCTGTGAGACCAAGTGCTGCATCCGCCGGAATTTCTACCGTGCTTGAAAGGACACCCGCACCATTACCGCTAAATACACGTTCACCATCATCGTTAAAGTCGCCGTCTTTGTTGAAATCTATCCAGACTCTCCAGCCTTCATTATAAGCCGAGCCTGAGAATCCGGGTGTCAAACCAAGTGGTACAATATCGCCTAAGCCTACTGTAACTACTTGATTGGTGAAGTCACCGTAGCCGCCGTCGTTGCCGGAAGTATTGTCGATATTACCGAAAACTACGCGGTCAATGTATTCGTAATCGGTATTAAAACCTGTTGATTCGCAATAATCGGGTGCAGTATCACAAGCATTGTTTGCATCATTTGGGCAGAGGTCGCAGGCATCGGGTGCGCCGTCACCGTCTGAGTCAATTGTATCATCTCCGGCAGGGCAAACATCATCATCATCGCATACTGTATCACCATCTGCATCAGCACAATCGTCGGGGCTGTCGCAGAGTCCGTCGCCGTTGGTATCTTCATAAATTTTTAGATTGGCGAAGAATGAATTGCCATTCTGTGGTGCTGCATCGTGGTCGGATACGAAGAAGAAGTACTCAGCTTGACCTGTGTAAAATTCACCGACAGGAATCACGAAATGTTCGTATTCGCCGCTTCCTGAATAGGTGTTGAAAGTAGAATTACCCCAGTTTTGTGTACCGTATAATTTGAAGGTCAAACCGGAACTGATGGACGTATTATTGTCAAATCCGACGCCGTGAATTTCTCCGATTTGAGTACTCTTAAAATCAAATTCTATTACTGTGTAAGGCGTTATTTCATAATCAACTACGATGGCTTTCCATGCATTGTCGTTCAACTCGATAGTCGTGCCATCATCAGAAGTAGCGACTGTTCCTCTATCCTGATTATTGCCGTAAGTATCTACGGGATAATCAATAAAATTGTATGTCGGACAACCTTCACAATCGTCAGGAATGCCGTTGCCATCTTCATCAAGATTATCATCACCACCGGGGCAAACATCTTCATCATTAGGTACGCCGTCGCCGTCGGTATCACAATCGTCAGGAATGCCGTTTTCGTCAGCGTCAACAGTATCATCACCGCCGGGACAGATGTCTTCGCTGTCAGGTACACCATCGCCGTCACTATCTGTATTGTCGAAGAAATCACAAGCATTCGGGATGCCATCACCATCATCATCAAGACTGTCATCGCCAAATAGACAAATATCATCTGCATCACACACGCCGTCATTGTCGCCATCAGCAAATGTACCTGCACATTCACAATTGGGCGTATAGATGTCACCTGTCGTACAAGCATCACCATCATCACAAGATGTACCAATGAGAGAGTTATCTAATACCGGACAAGCATCTTCTTCATCACAAACACCGTCTTGGTCTGAATCAAGGTATGTACCCGCACATTCACAATCGTCACCATAGACATCTTGAACAGTACAAGCATTACCATCATCACAAGGCGTACCGATTAATTCGTCGTCAAATTCAGGACAAACGTCTTCTGCGTCGCAGAAACCATCTTCGTCTGCATCTGCGAATGTACCCATACATTCGCAATTTTCTGTGTAAATATCATTTACTGTACAATCATTATTATCGTCGCAAGATGTGCCGATTAATTCATCATTGAAGTCAGGACAATCATCTTCTGCATCGCAAACTCCGTCTTCGTCCGAATCGAGATATGTACCTTCACATTCGCAATTTTCTGTGTAAATATCTTGAACGGTACAGGCATTATTATCGTCGCAAGATGTGCCGATTAATTCATCATTGAAATTAGGACAAATATCATCCGAATCACAAATACCATCTTCGTCTGCATCAGCTAATGTACCTTCACATTCGCAATTTTCTGTGTAAATATCATCGACTGTACAATCATTATTATCGTCGCACGATGTGCCGATTAATTCGTCATTGAAATTAGGACAAATATCATCCGAATCACAAATACCATCTTCGTCTGCATCTGCTAATGTACCTTCACATTCGCAACTATCATTAATCGCATCATTTATGGTACAATCATCGCCATCGTCGCAAGTAGCTCCTACATCACAAGCGGGGCAATAATCATCAAGGCAAATTGTAATATCTGTGAAGTTGCCGTTATTGATTGGGATTAATGCTCCATCAGCCGCTTCAACTACTACTGTTTGTGGATAGATATTCTCCGTATGCCATTTAATATCAAAACATTCGCTATCATCTACAATATCAAAACCAAGCCGACCAATAGGTACAGGGCTAGTACCAATAGGCAAGCCGCTATTGGATTGTAAAGCAATATTATAGGAAATCACCGTATCCATAGACCCCAATAAAGAGTGTGGACTGTATAGTGCAAATTCATTATTGGCTAAAGGATAAACACCCGATAAGCCCAATTCCTGAACGAGTGTTGGGTTGGCAATCGCTCTATCAAAAGACATGCGATAATTCTGTTCTGCCATCTCAAAACCTGAATTGGCATTGGCAGCTTGCACTGCAAAATCAATGTTAATAGTTTGGTTTTGACAATCCACTTCAGCTACACTAAATGTCAGGCTATAAGCTGTGCCGGATTCATCAATATCACAAACACCATTGTCATTCGTATCTATGAGCGTGCCTTCACATTCGCAATTTTGGGTGTAAATATCATTGTCAGTACATACATCGCCATCATCGCAAGATGTACCTATCAAATTATCATCGAAATCGGGGCAAACATCTTCATCGTCCGGGACGCCGTCTTGGTCACTATCTGTACTGCCATTAGAAAAATCACAGGCATCGGGCGTACCGTCACCATCCGAATCAAGATTGTCATCGCCAAATTCGCAGATGTCATCCACATCACATACCCCATCGCCATCGGCATCAGCAAATGTACCCGCACATTCACAATTTTGTGCATAAACATCGCCTGTGGTGCAGGCATCGCCATCGTCGCAAGTATCGCCGGGGTTTCCATTTGGACAAGAGTTGCATTGCGTGAGGCAGGAAGAATTATTGACACGACTTCTGATAAGGTCGCCGGGTTGTTGTCCGAATCCCAAATTAAAGTCAATCCCTATACTTGATACCAAATGACAATAACTCATAATCGTTCCTTTAGTTGGTAATTCGGCATCACAACCTTCGCCGTACCCTGCTGCGGGACCACAACCGTCGATAGCCGTTCCATTGCCATTCCAATAGCAGCCATGCGTATGTGGCGAACCAAGATTATGACCAATTTCGTGTGTTATCACTTCGACATCCCATGAGAAAGCAGGAATATTGTCATAAGAACCCTGAATACCACTTGCTGCGACATTGACGAAGTTGTTACAAATTACATCACGATAAGCCAGTCCGCGCAATCCATTCATATGGACAACATGTACCAAATCGCCCTGAGTTTTGCCGTAGTTTTGTGCTAGGAGGTCGTCAAGTTCTGTACCATTGCCATATGGCGAAGGCGTATCCCAAACTTGGAGATAACTGATTTGTACATTGATACTTTCATTGGCATACAAAGCAGCTACCTGGCTAAATACACCTGTGATATAAGTGGCTGCGACATTTGCATCAGAATTGGCTGCCAAATACACCGAATGGTCTATCTCCATATGTATATTTACACAATTGGTCATAGAGTTGATGAACGGTTGAGCATCAATCACCGGCATATCGTCTGCCGACATTCCGGGGGGCAATAACTCCTGACATTCATAGTTCAAGTCGCTTTTCAAATCAGCATTATTGTACAAAATATGCGTATCGCTATTTTTCATTTTGCCCAATGTGTATTGCTTTCCGGCTATCTGTACACCTCCTATGAGTTCATTATTCACAAATGAAAAAGCAGCGAAGCTATTGGTATCTCCTATTGCAGTTCCCCAATAATGTGCACCCATATCTTGCGAAATCGACGCGCCTGATGCAGCTACTACCTGAAAATTATCACTGAAAATATCAGCTTGCACCAATTGAAATTCTATCTGCTGCCCTTCTATCGGCAACGATAAAACCAATTGTTCGGCGTTATTCTCCTTAATAGATTGAAATTGCTGTGTCTGGATTTGGAAGAATTGCTTTTGGGGAAGTACAGCTTCGGGAATGGAGTTTTTCAGCGTATTTGACTCGACTGCTGTGAGTGGTGTGTAAGTTTCCACGTTTTGTGCAGTAGCGAATTGTTGACTTACTTTTTGTTGGATGATTTGTTGTGCATTCGTCTGAAAGCAACAACAAAAAATAAATAATATTGAAAATACTTTAGATAAGTAATGTTTCAAGTGCATACTGAATGTGTGTTTGATAAAATTAATAATCGGATAAAATGTTCTAATTAGCCTATTGGATGTGTTTGAGAGACAAACGTAGCAAGAAAGGAGAGCCTTTACATGTCAATAAAATGCACGTTTAATGACATAGAAAAATAATGTAATGTGTCTAAAATTTGGGTTAATTTAGTATTTATAAGAATTTCTTATGAAATTTGTGTAGGTTATTTTTTTTAAATTAAAAATAATTATCTTTTCAATTTCTTATTAATAATATGTTTACTATCACTTTTATTTAAAATAATTTTTAAAATAAAATGTAAACAAATTACACAATTTTGTCATGTCACATTTCGGATGTGAAATTGTGATAAGGAAATGGAGGGTGTTTTGGGTGTTATATCTTCAAAATGCAGTTATATCTTGTTGTATTTTACTCATTAGAGGGCAGGAATGGTAGTTTTTAAGGTTTCAATATCAACCACTTTATCTCCCCAACCTTCCGCAAAAATACCGGGAGAGTGCGTTGCAATAATCAACTGGCAGTTTGGATTGATGCTGCGTATCGTTTCGATAAGTTTGAATTGCCACTTGAGATGTAGTGAAATTTCGGGTTCGTCCAAAAGTAGAACACTTGGTTTTTCTTCCTGTAAAAACACTTGAAAAAAAATGATGAGGAGTTGCTTTTCTCCACTCGACAGTTGATTGGTTTTCAACTGACTACTGCCATTCTGAAAAATAATATTTTTGTCTTCAGTGAACTGAATACTTTTATTAGTTTTTTGGAAAAAATCATCAATGAGATTAAAGAAATCTCGTACACGACGTTCTTCTCTATCTGCTTCTTGTCGTTTATTTGCTTTGTATAGTTCAATAGTTTTTGCTTGTATTTTAGAATCTAATTTGGTAAAGTCAAACGTATTCGGACTGCTACTAATCAATTCATTCAACTCTAAATCAAGCGACGTATTAGCTTTGCTGATTTTCCTTTTGTCTTTAATTGGTGCATCGAAGGTATCAATTTGAGCAAAATTAGGAATGAGATAGTCGGATCAGCTTCTCCAAAAACGCACCAAAAGCGTCTCCATCAACAAAAACGCTAAAGCTATAATCAACAACTTTTATCACCTCATTCTTATCTTGATATTTTCTTTGCTAAATGTTTTGACTTCAAGTTCGTCGATACATGTTTTTGTTAGTGCTATTTTTCCGCTTGTCATTTTGAGTTCATCCGATAAATTAGCATTCTTTCTTAAAAGAAGTGGAATAACCATTTGAATTAGTGTATCAGAGTTATGAATAACATAGCCATCCCTTATAGGCTTACCATAAATTGATACTTTACTATTCTTTAAATGCTTTCCAATCAGCTGTACAGTATCAAGCGGTTCAAATACCTTATCCGGGAAAATATCAGTGATTGTTGCAGGCATTAACTGCTCTACGTTAGAGTAAAGACAACCTTGCGGGCTAGCTGCCACATAATCAAACGGTACAATACTATCCATTTGATAATCATATCGTTCACCATAGCCCTTTAGTCGAATCTTTGCAGACTTATTAAATGCCTTCGGTAGGAAGTATAATTCGGCAAGATAAATATTTTCCTTTCTCGGAAATAATTGCATACAACCATCCGGACTGCTAGTATTTCGCCATGCTATCTTGAATTTATTAAAATGAATGTCGCTGACTGTTACTTCAAAGTGTTCCGGTACTAAATTGGAGTGACCATAACTATCTTCCCTTGTATCTCGCCTTATCTTATAAATTAAATTTCCTTCTGATACGATATGGCTTCCAAAGGCTTCTTCATTATAATGTACAATAAGTTCCCCTGAATGTAAGTATTCTATTGAACTTGTACTTGACAAGAGTAAGCGAAATCCTATATGGTCTTCTTTTTTTGTTTCAGTTATAGGTAATAATTGATATATCGCACCTCTCTGCCGAAGGTAACTTGCTTCGGCGTAATCCATGGCGATTTGATTCGAGGTAGCAGGAGCAATAACCAACTGCCTTTTTCGACCAAATTCAGATTCCAATTTTTGGTAAATCTGTTTTTCAACATTTTTGGGTCTGGGATTATATCCGGGAGGAATGTACTCAATATCTACACAGTAGTATAGTTTGAGCGGCGTTGAAGACTGAAGGTCTTTTCTTTCTTCATTATTATCAATTTTTTTGAGCCTAAATATGGCAGTAGAGCCTACTGGTGGAAAGTGAACCTGACCATGATGAATGATTTCTGTTGTATAACCAATAGTGCCTCCTTCCGCAAAAACTTCTATTACGCCCTCTTCAATTTCGCCGTTAAAAATTGTATTTACTTCAACTACGCAAGAGGTAAAAATCGAAATTTGATGAAATGCCCTATGAGGCGTAATAACAGTTCCTTCTATAACTATCTCATTATCCGAGAAGTTTAAGGACGATTCAATTTGTTGATTAATTTCATTTTCAAGTGCAACATTATTTCCCTTAACCTCATTTCCGACGAAATTTATCACTGTAATCCACCCAATGAATAAGATGTATTTTAAAGTTGTTTTCATGTTTTTTGTTTTAGAAAAAATCTCAATTTAATTCCCCCACAACCTCACCAAAAGCGTCTCCATCAACAAAAACGCCAAAGCCATAATCAAACTATTTCCACAAAACGCGCCCCTGTGGCTGCCCTCTAAAATGCAGCGATATCTGCACGTATTTTATTTATCAGTGGGCAAGAATAGTAGTTTTTGTTTTCTTTCAATAGTTGGGCAATGTCTTTACAAGAGTCAATATAGAGCTGAACGTTGGGTCTGCGTTTCTTTATTTCATTATTTTTGAGTGACTTTGAAACCGACCGGATAATCGGTGAGGTTACAGCATCATACAAACTGTGTCCTCTGAAAAAAAGGTAGGTGTTTTCAGGAGTAACTCCGAGAGTTTTAATGTGTAACTCGGTAGCTTGAAACTCTGCCGATGTATAACTTGTCCCCAATCTATCCAATTGGATTTTTACTCTATCTTTCAGTGCTTCCAACTCCGCTTTGCCATTATTCTTTATATCAAAATCACCTCTCAAAACTGCTGTTTCTGCGAATTTTTGACCTGTCAAAAATCGGATAGCCCCAGCATTGCCTTTTGATTCAGAAATAATGAAAACGACAAATAAAGGATAAATGATTTCGGAATAATCAGATAGGAATTTTTCAATATCAAATAATTGATTATCAGTAGAATGTGTTGCTTCCAAACACAAACCCATCAAAGAAGGCGCGTAGGATTTGTAATTTTCGATGGAATGTGTGTAGGTTTGGAAAACATTGTCTTGAATGGTCGGATTACTTGTTTTCGTCAGTAAATCGTAATCGCTGTCGATGCAGAGGGCGAGTCGTTTGTCGGAATAAGGCAGGTAATTTAATACCGTAGCTTTGCCTTTTCTCTGTTTGGTAGTTCCATCCGGCAGTTTTTCTTGTGTGTAATGATAAAACTTTCGGGTGAAAGGAAATTGGAATGTGGTCAATATATGTTCCCAGAAGTCTTTGTCTTCTCCATCTTCCACATAAAACGCCATGTCAAGCCCTAAAAACCGCACCGCCTTTTTGTAAAAGTCTGCTCTTTCTTTAAAATCCATAGTCAGGTACTCATTAATGTTTCGATGTTAATAAATTTATCTTCCCAACCTTCACCAAATATACCCGGCGAGTGTGTTGCAATAATCAACTGGCAGTTTGGATTAATGGTGCGTAGAGTTTCGATGAGTTTGAATTGCCAGCTTAGATGCAGTGAAATTTCGGGTTCGTCCAAAAGGAGAACTCGAGGTCTTTCCTCTTGCAAAAACACCTGAAAAAGAATAATGAGCAACTGCTTTTCTCCGCCTGATAATTGATTGGTTTGCAGTTGATTAGTACCATTTTGAAAAACAATATTTTTATCTTCTGTGAATTGAATACGTTTATTGGTTTTTTGAAAAAAATTATCAATGATATTGAAAAAATCTCGTACGCGACGTTCTTCTCTATCTGCTTCTTTTCTCTTGTTTGCTTTGTATAATTCGATTGTCTTTGATTGTATTTTAGAATCCAATTTGACAAAATTAAACTCGTATAAATTCCCGTCAATCAATGTCTCTAACTCTATCTCAAGCGGTGTATTCGTCTCCGTGACTTTATCTATACTTTTGATTGGTGTGTCAAAAGTATTTACTAAACTACGATTTCTACTAGAAGTACCATCTCCAATTCCCCACTGGTCTCCACTTCCGGTTATTTGTTTATTCTCATCAACATTTATCTTGACTGTTGTTCCATACTCCTTGAATTTCATTTTTCTACGAAAATGATTATTATCCGGATTATCGTAATGCTCATGTACGTGAGGGAAGTGAGGCTCATAAAGTATATTATCGATTATCCTAAGAATTGTCGTTTTACCACTCCCATTAATACCTCCTAAAATATTTACATCATCATTTAATTCCCATTCAAAATTATATTTACCCCATAGGTTTTTGATTTCTATGAAATTTATTTTGTTAATGTATTTGCGATGAAATTCAGGCATATTTATTTTATAAATTACAACAGCAGAGAAATGCGTTTCTTTAATTCAATAAAATTACAAAAAATCACATAAAAACTCAAATATCAACTACGCCACAACCTCACCAAAAGCGTCTCAATCAACAAAAACGCCAATGCCATAATCAAAAACCATTTCCACAAAATCACGCCGCGACTGCGTTCTCCGATAAGTTCTGTAAAATTAGTTTGGTCGCCGGAGCGAATGACGCTTGCCTGTGCACCTGCGAGG